>NZ_JBIMSN010000029.1:0-106143 GCF_043944905.1 Antrihabitans spumae | reverse complement strand
GCGCATCAATTCACGCGTGGCGCTCTGCGACATCTGCGTCGCCATCCACGTCACGGTGTCGTCGAAGCTGCGGGTATGACCAGCACCATGGCGGGCCCACGGCACTGCCGCCACCACCACCGCATGCTCGCGACACGACACCCGCGGCGCCGGCGCCTCGAGGTAGACCGCGACCTCGCCCCAGTCCGTCGAGCGCCACCGGCGCCGACCCACCCCACCGTCGTAGCGCGGACACCGTGCCCGACACAGACCGCACCGATACTTTGCCTTCGCCTGCGGACGCACCGACACGATCACCGCACCGGCGTCCTCATCGAAGACAACTCGTTCGATCACCGTGTCTTGGACACCCAACACCAGACGCCATATCCTGGAATCGCGCACGCCGTTCTCCCGCACAAGTAGCCGACCGACCTTAGACAAGCCAGAACGCTACTGGGACAACGGCGTGCGCTCACATCAGCACCACAACCACCCACGGATAGAGCACAAGAGCCTCTTTTCGGTGGTCCCGCCCTCCGAAAAGACTCACGAGCGGCGAAGCCGCCTCTGCGCTCGGCGGGAGTTCCATTAGCTGCGGACGAGCATGAGGTGGCGCCCGAGCCTGCGCAGCTGATCCGTCGCGGACCCGAGTGCGAACTCGTTGTGCTTCGCGGCAAGGAAGTAGCGGTGCACCGGATGATCGCGGTCGAGGCCTACGCCGCCGTGCACGTGGATGACCGTATGCGCTACGCGATGGCCGGCATCGGCGGCCCAGAACTTCGCGGTCCTGATCGACGCCTCGGTTGCCGATCCGTCGTCGAGTTGCCACGCCGCTTGTGTGACCGCTAGCCGCACGCCCTTCACGTCGATGTAGGCATCGGAAAGGCGTTGTGCGACAGCCTGAAAGCTGCCGATCGGGCGATCGAACTGGGTGCGCTCACGGGCGTAGTCGCTCACCATTTCCAGCGCTCGCTCCAGCGAGCCCAGCTGTAGTGCGCTGATACCGACGGCTGCTCGGGTCAGCAGCCAGTCGATGATCTCGGGTCCGCGTTCTTCGGTGCCAACAAGATCGGAGGCAGCGACGCGTACGTCGTCCAACTCGACGATCGCTTCGGCACTCAGATCAACGACCTGCTGGCGGGTGATCGTCACACCGGGCGCCGCCGGATCGATGAGAAACACCGCCGTCCCGTTGGGGGTCGACGCGGGAATCAGGAGGCGAGCGGCCAATGTCGCAACGGGCACAGTCGTTTTCGTTCCCGACAGCACCCAGCCTGCACCGTCCGGCTCTGCTCGAGTTGCCGGTCGCGCAGGCTCGTCGTTGTATTCCTCGGCCAGAGCAACGGTCAGAATCGTCTCGCCCAGTGCGGCTTTGCGTGCCAAGTCGCGCTGCTCAGCGGAGCCGAATTGGGCGAGTGCGCTTGCCGCGAGCGTGATCGATGGCAGGTAGGGGACTGCCGCGAGGGTCCGCCCGAGCTCTTGCAGCACGCTGCATTGTTCGAGGATGCCGAAGCCGCTACCGCCGACCGTCTCGGGAAGTGCCGCCGACAGCACACCGGATTCGGCAAGCGAACGCCAGGTGACGTCGTCGAAGCGGTCCTCGGCTCCATCGAGCGCGCGTAGTCGATCCGACGTAACGAGCTTCTCGGTGATGCTGCGGGTGAGCTGTCCGAGGTCGTCCTGTGCCTCGGTGCGAGTGAAATCCATTGTTGCCTCTATATCTACGACGAAGCCTTCAACGCTTCGCAGGTGGCTGGCGGAGGGCTGTCATTGCAATGATGTCGCGCTGGACCTCGTTGGTCCCGCCGCCGAACGTGAGAATCAACGCCGACCGGTGCCATCGTTCGATGCGACCGCGGATCGCGGCGCCGGGGGAGCCCTGGCGCAGATACGCGGACGCGCCGAGCACTTCCATCAGCAGTCGGTAGGCCTCGGTCGCGAGTTCTGTGCCGTAGACCTTGCACGCCGACGCGTCGTACTTGTTCGGCGCAGCGCCGACCGTCCAGGCGATCTCCCAGTTCATCAGCTTGAGGTACTCGACCTTGGCGTGGACTCGGGCGAGATTGATCTGAACCCATTCGCGGTCGATGATGCGGGAACCGTCGGTGGCCTTGGTGTTCTGCGCCCACTCGAGGACCTCGGCCAGCGAGGTCTGCAGCGGGGCGGCGGACGTGAGGGCCACACGCTCGTGGTTCAGCTGATTGGTCATGAGCGGCCAGCCGCCGTTGACCTCGCCGACCAACGCAGTGGCAGGCACTCGAACGTCCTGGTAGTAGGTGGCGCTGGTGTCTGGACCTGCCATCGTGTGGACCGGAGTCCACGAGAAGCCTTCGGCATCGGTCGGCACGATGAACATGCTGATGCCCTTGTGCTTCTTGGCGTCCTGATCGGTCCGACAGGCCAGCCAGACGTAGTCGGCGTAGGCGATGAGGCTCGTCCACATCTTCTGGCCGTTGATGATCCAGTCGTCACCGTCGCGGACGGCCGTCGTTCGCAGGCTTGCGAGGTCGGTGCCGGCGCCGGGTTCGGAGTAGCCGATCGAGAAGTGCAGTTCACCGGCCGAGATCTTCGGCAGGAAGTAGTTCTTCTGTTCCTCGGAGCCGTAGTGCATGATCGTCGGCGCGACGGAGTTGATCGTGAGGAACGGGACTGGCGCGCCCGCGATCGCGGCCTCGTCGGTGAAGATGAGTTGGTCGATCATCGAGCGTTCCTGGCCGCCGTATTCCTTGGGCCAGCCGAGCGTGAGCCAACCGTCGTGGCCCATCTGCGCGACGATGTCGCGGTAGACGGTGCCCGAGCCGACTTCGCCTGATTGCGAGCTCAGTGCCTCGCGGCGCTCCGGCGTGACCAATCGAGCGAAGTATTCCCGCAATTCGTCGCGCAGCTGCTGTTGCTCCGCGGTGTACGCGATTCGCACGTCTCTTTGCCTCTCATCCCACTTGTTCGAATCATTGCACAGGAGGTGGAACAGGTTCTAGTGTTGAACCTCGAAGGCGAGTAACCGCAGCCCGGTTTCGACGCCCTTCGTCGTCGCTTTCCGATTCGCTGAGGGGTGCTGTCATGGAGATCAAGGTCGACTTCGATCAATGCGAGGCGAACGGCATTTGCGTTGGAATCGCGCCCGATATCTTCGATCTCGACGATAACGACGAGCTTCAGGTGGCTAGTGGACCTGTGCCTGCCGGTCGTGAAGAAGATGTCCGCGATGCGATAGCGCAGTGCCCGAAGGTCGCGTTGCGCGAGCAGCCATGACCCATGGTTGCTCGGAACGAGAACACGTTCTAAAGTTCGGCGTGTGAGCGAATCGGAAGTGAGTCTCGAAGGCCTGGTGGCGATCGTGACCGGAGCGGGTGCGGGTCTCGGACGTTCGGAGGCGATCGCACTTGCGCGTGCAGGTGCCGCGGTGGTGATCAACGACCTCGGACCAAGCGACGCGGTCGACGACACCCTCGATCAGTTACGGGCGGTGGGGGCGGACGCGGCATTCGTCGGTGGTGACGTCAGCGAGCGGGTGACGGCCGATGCCTTGATGTCCACCGCGCAGGAGCGGTTCGGCAGCGTCGACATCGTCGTCAACAACGCGGGTGTCGTGCGTGATCGGATGTTGTTCAACATGTCCGACGACGACTGGGATCTTGTTCTCAAGGTGCACCTGCGTGGCCACTTTCTGCTGAGTCGCAATGCTGCTCAGTACTGGCGCGCGAAGTCGAAGGATGCCGGAGCGCCGATCTACGGACGTCTGGTCAACACCTCGTCCGAAGCGGGTCTACTCGGTCCGGAGGGTCAGGCGAACTACGGTGCGGCCAAGGCGGGCATCACGGCATTGACCCTTTCTGCTGCCCGCGGATTGTCGCGGTACGGGGTCCGAGCGAATGCGATCTGCCCTCGAGCGCGGACCTCGATGACCGAAGGTGTGTTCGGTGCGGCACCCGACGGCGGTGACGATCCGCTATCGCCCGAACATGTCGCGGAACTCGTCGCCTATCTGGCATCGCCGGCCGCAGCCGCGATCAGTGGGCAGGTGTTCGTTGTGTACGGTCCGATGGTTGCGCTGATGGCTGCTCCGACCGTCGAGCAACGCTTCGATGCGGTCGGGTCGGCTTGGTCGGCGGGCGAACTTGCAGGCGGCCTCGGTGACTACTTTGCCGATCGGGACGCAACGCTGACCTTCTCGGCGTCGCAGGCGCTGCGACTGGAGCCGAAGATTAAGGTCTGAATCCGGCCCATTTCCTCGGCTGGGGGGTCAAGATGGGCTGAGGGGTGCGCAGAGGGGCTAGGCGCAAGTGGGAACTTAGGTGCAACGTGTTTCAATATACGGTGTAAATCTGGACACGGCGATCTCTCTGTACCCATTGCTCGTCGCCTGGATTTCTTCCCGATCGCAGCAAGGGCGCGTGGTCTTGGTTTGGTCGCGGCCCGAGGTCACCAGCCGGTTGGGACGCAGGAATCGATGCAGCAATTGTGTTGCAGCGCAGTACTGTTCAGTCGAAGTCGGAGATCGCCGATCGGTATGGCGGCCTTCGTGCGGGGTGAGTTGTGAACGGACTCGGGACTGTGGAAGTATTCGGCAGTTCGCCGAACCGAGTGTGTATATATTGCAAGTAAGCGTCGATGCTGGTCAGGGCTTTGACACGTGAACACGTTCTAGTTACGCTAACCCGAGTTCGGGACGACAGGAGTGAGTCGAGGTGCTGTGTTGAACGACCTCCTTACTGTGCCCTTGCGCGCCGTCGGCGGATTCTTCGAACTTGTCGCCAATACGGCCCGAGCGTCTGTCCGTCGGCCGTTTCAAACCCGCGAATTCATCGACCAGTCCTGGTTCATCGCCAGGGTGTCGATCATTCCGACGATCCTGGTTGCAGTCCCTTTCACCGTGCTCGTCAGCTTCACGATCAACATTCTGCTGCGCGAGATCGGCGCCGCCGACCTCAGTGGCGCCGGCGCTGCCCTCGGCTCGATCACACAGGTCGGACCGATCGTCACCGTTCTGATCGTCGCGGGTGCGGGCGCTACCGCTGTCTGTGCCGACCTCGCCGCCCGCACGATCCGCGAAGAGATCGACGCGATGCGCGTACTCGGCATCGATCCCATTCAGCGCCTCGTTGTGCCGCGAGTGCTTGCGTCGACGTTCGTCGCCCTGCTCCTCAACGGTCTGGTCTGCACGATCGGCATCCTTGGCGGCTTCCTCTTCTCCGTATTTCTGCAGGACGTCAATCCCGGCGCCTTCGTCAACGGGATCACGCTGCTCACCGGGTTCGGCGAACTGATCATTTCTCAAGTCAAGGCGGGACTGTTCGGCATGATCGCCGGGCTGATGGCGTGTTACCTCGGACTCGGCGTCAAAGGTGGACCCAAGAGCGTCGGCGACGCGGTCAACCAGACAGTCGTGTTCGCGTTTATGGCGTTGTTCGTCGTCAACGTTGTCGTCACCGCCGTCGGCATCAAATTGACGGCGGGCTGACATGGCCGTAGTTGTTCTCTCCCAGCGGTTTCCGCGGACGAAGATCCGCGCGAAACGCGCATCGAAATCGTTGGATTCACTCGGCGAACACGCGATCTTCTACGGCAAGGCCATTGCCTACGCACCGATGGCGCTCACCCATTATCGCCGCGAAACGATCCGCCTGATCGCCGAGATCAGCATGGGCAGCGGCGCACTGGCCGTCATCGGCGGCACCGTAGTGATCGTCGGATTCCTGACGCTGTTTGCGGGCGGAACAATTGCGGTGCAGGGCTACAGCTCGCTCGGCAATATCGGCGTCGAAGCTCTGACGGGCTTCTTCGCGGCCTTCATCAACGTCCGAATCGCAGCCCCCGTCATCGCGGGCATCGGCTTGGCAGCCACGATCGGGGCGGGATCCACCGCGCAACTCGGCGCCATGCGGGTCTCCGAGGAGATCGACGCGCTCGAGGTGATGGCCGTGCCGTCGATCCCGTATCTCGTCAGCACCCGGGTGATGGCCGGAATGATTGCGATCATCCCGCTGTATTCACTGGCTGTCATCGCGTCGTTCCTCGCGAGCAGGTTCGCGACTGTCTTCATCTACGGGCAGTCGCCGGGTGTGTACGACCACTACTTCTCGACGTTCCTGATACCGACCGACATTCTGTGGTCGTTCGCGCAAGCCATCGTGATGGCCATTGCCGTGATGATGATCCACACCTACTACGGCTACAACGCATCGGGCGGTCCGGTCGGCGTCGGCGTGGCGGTCGGCAACGCCGTCAGAACGTCGCTGATTGCGGTCGTCACCGTCACCCTGCTCATCTCGCTCGCCATTTACGGTTCCTCCGGCAATTTCAACCTGTCGGGTTAGGTGATGGCGATGCTGGAATCGGGATGGTTCAAGAAGCTTGTCGGGTTCGGCATGGTCGCCGCACTCGCGGTGATCGTCGTCGTCTCCATGGTGATGTTCGCGGGCGGATTCACCGAAACCGTTCCCGTCAAGGTCACCGCACCACGCTCCGGGTTGGTCATGGATCCCGATGCCAAGGTCAAGATGCGCGGCGTCGAAGTCGGTCGGGTCGCCTCGATCGATCTGACCGCCGACGGCTCCGAGCTGACGCTCGACATCAGGCCGGACATGCTGAAGATGATCCCGTCGAATGCGACGGTCGATATCAAATCGACAACTGTGTTCGGCGCGAAGTACGTCAACTTCGTTGTGCCACAGGATCCGTCGTCGACGCCATTGAAGGCGGGCACTACCATCGCCGCGGATTCGGTGACCGTCGAGTTCAACACGCTGTTCCAGCACCTGTCCGATGTGCTGCGCACCCTCGAGCCGGAGAAGCTCAACGCAACCCTCGGCGCGTTGGCGACTGCTCTGCAGGGGCGCGGTGAAAAGGTCGGTGAGCTGCTCGCGCAGACGGATTCGTATCTGAAGAAGATGAATCCGAGTTTGCCTGCGCTGCAACGAGATTTCGCAGCGGCGGCCGAGGTCACCAATCTCTACGCGGACGTTTCGCCCGAACTGCTGAAGACCCTCTCCAACGTCACCGGCACCAGCGACACCATCGTCGCCGAGGAACGCAACCTGGATTCGTTGCTGCTCAGCGTGATCGGACTGTCGGATACGGCGAACGGGGTGCTGACCGAGAACGAGGCGAGCCTGGTATCCGCGCTCGATCTGCTGCGACCGACCACCGGACTGTTGGAGATGTACGCGCCCGTGCTCAACTGCCTGATCGTCGGAATCAGCGACGCCCTGCCGTTGGCCGAAGCTGTGTTCGGCGGCAATCAAGAAGGCATCGCACTGAATTCGAGCTTCATGTACGGCGTGGACCCCTACGTCTACCCGCGTGATCTCCCCGTGGTGAACGCGACCGGCGGACCGAATTGTTACGGACTGCCGCACCCCGTGCCCGGCGAACACGCGCCCTACGTCGTCCTGGATACGGGCGAGACCCCATACGTGCCAAACAGTCGACTGACGGTCAACGCGCCCAAAGTGTTTCAGATTCTCTTCGGTGGAATGCCGGGGGTGAACTGATGAAAGGTAGGAGAAGGCGCGGCCAGCGGGCGACCACTGTCAAACTCACCATCTTCGCTCTCGTGATGGCGCTCATCTTCGCCGGTCTCGCAATCGTTTTCAGCCAGGTTCGGTTTGCGAGTACCAAGGACTATCACGCGACTTTCGTCAACGCGTCGGGTCTGGGGTCGGGTGACAAGGTCCGGATCGCAGGTGTGCCGGTCGGCTCGGTGAGCAGCGTCGAGGTCGGGCGGGACAACCTTGCTCACGTCGAATTCGACGTCGAATCGAAGTACCCGCTGCTGCGCAGCACCAAAGCGACTGTGCGATACGAGAACCTCGTCGGCGATCGCTATCTCGAATTGCTCGACGCGCCGGGATCCGGGGAGGAACTGCCGGAGGGCGCGACGATTCCGAAGGAACAGACGGCGCCCGCTCTCGATCTCGACATGCTGCTCGGTGGCTTCAAACCGCTACTGCGTGCACTGGATCCCGATCAGGTCAACGATCTGACAGCCGCGCTGATTCAGGTGTTCCAGGGTCAGGGTCAGACGCTTGTCGCACTGCTCGGTGGGGCCGGATCGTTCACCAAAACACTTGCCGATCGCGACGATTTGATCGGCAGCGTGATCACCAATCTCAACATCGTGTTGAAGACGATCGACGATCGAGGGGATCAGTTCTCGACGACGATCGACAAATTGCAGCAGCTGATCAGTGGGCTGGCGCAGGATCGTGAACCGATCGGCGACGCTATTCCTCGAATCGCTGGCGCGACAGGGGATCTCGCCGAGTTGCTCGAAGCGGCCCGACCCGATCTGCAGGCCACGATCGAGCAGACCGGACGCACAGCGAATCAGCTCGACCTGGGCCGCGACGACATTCAATGGGTGCTCGAACGACTCCCCGACACCTATCGGAAGTTGATCCGGCTCGGCACCTACGGCTCGTTCCTGCAGCTCTATGTCTGCTCGACGAAGTTGAAAGTCACCGGACCCGACGGTAAGGACCTCGTCATCAACCTGCCAGACGGTCAGACGAACGGTAGGTGTGCGCCATCGTGAACACACAACCCTCGCGCCTCGTGCAGAGCGGAATCGTCGGCATAGTCGTCGGTCTCGCGATCGTCGTTGCGACGCTGCAGTACGAGAAGCTGCCGTTCATCCACTCCGGAATCGCCTACACCGCGAACTTCGCCGATGCCGGCGGTCTGGTCACCGGTGATCAGGTGGAAGTTGCAGGCGTGAACGTCGGCAAGGTGGAGAACATCGAACTCGACGGCACCGCGGTGCTCGTCGAATTCACCGTCTCGGAAGGCATCGAGCTCGGCGATCGGACGACCGCGGCAATCAAGACCAACACCGTGCTCGGCCGCAAATCGCTGTTCGTGACGCCGGACGGTTCCGGTGCGATCGACGCGGACGACACGATTCCGCTCGATCGGACGACGTCGCCGTACTCGCTCAACGATGCCCTCGGCGATCTCAGCAACACGATTCGCGATCTCGACACCGATCAGCTGAACACCACACTCGACACCCTCACCGCGGCGTTCAAGGACACCCCGGCGCCGCTGCGCGAAGCGCTCGACGGCGTCACCCGGCTTTCGCAGAGCATCAACGCGCGCGACGAGAGCTTGCGCGAGCTGCTCACCAAGGCGAAGGGCGTCACCCAGGTACTCGCCGACCGTGGCGAGCAGGTCAACGCGTTGCTCGTCGACGGCAATCAACTGCTCGGCGAGCTCGATTTGCGTCGCACGGCGATCAGCGAACTGATCACCAACATTTCGGCGGTTTCGCAACAGCTGACGGGTCTGGTCGCGGACAACGAAGCGCAGATGAAGCCGACCCTCGACAAGCTGAATTCGGTCCTCGCACTGCTGCAGCAGAACAAGGACAACCTCGCGCAGGCACTCGAAGGGCTCGGTCCCTATGCGCTCGCGCTCGGTGAGCAGGTCGGCAGCGGTCCGTACTTCCAGGCCTACGTGTCGAACTTCGGATCGGGCGAAGTGATTCGCACGATGGTCGACGCGTTGGTGTGGCCGCAGCACGTGCCGGACGATCTGCGGGCGTACCTCGATCCGTTGCCGTCCATCGAGCTGAGGGATCCGAACCGATGACCACGACAGCTACGCGCCCCAATCGCAAGTGGCTCATCGCCACTGCTGCGGCATTGGTACTTGCCCTCGTTGCCGTCGCCGCCTACGTCTACCTGACCCGCGTGAGCAAGACCAGGATCGTCGCGTACTTCCCGTCAACGACTGGTCTGTACGCGGGCGACGATGTACGCGTTCTCGGCGTGAACGTCGGAAAAATCGACTCGATCGAACCGGGCGCCGACTCCGCGAAAGTGACGATGTCGGTCGACTCCGCCGTCGAGATACCTGCAGACGCTCGTGCCGTCATCATCGCGGCGTCGCTGGTTTCGGCCAGGTTCGTCCAGCTGACGCCGGTGTACGACGGCGGTCCGGCCATGTCGGACGACGGGGTCATACCGTTGGATCGCGTTGCCGTGCCTGTCGAATGGGACGACATCAAAGCCGAACTGACCAAACTGTCCACAGCTTTGGGCCCGGTAGAAAACGACGAACAGGGCTCGTTCGGCCGCTTCGTGAACACAGCGGCGGACAACTTGGACGGCAACGGCCAGAAGTTGCGGGAGACGCTGCACGAGTTGTCGGACACGATCAGGATCCTGTCCGACGGCCGGACCGACCTCTTCGCCACCGTTCGGAATCTGCAGGCGTTTGTATCCGCGCTGTCCAACAGCAATGTGGAGATTGTCCAATTCGGCAATCGGCTCGCCTCGGTGTCCGACGTGCTTGCGTCGAGTTCGGATGCACTCGGCACTGCCCTGAGCGATCTCGATGCGGCGCTCGGCGATGTGCAGCGGTTCGTCACCGACAACCGGGAATCGCTGAGCGAGAGCGTCGGCAGGCTCGCGGATGCGACGGCTGTGCTTGCCGAGAAGCGCCCGGAACTCGAACAGGTCCTCCACGTCGGCCCGACGGCGCTGGCGAATTTCTATCAGATCTACAAGCCGGCCCAGGGAACACTCACCGGCGCAATCGCTTTGGGCAACTTCGCGAATCCGATCAATTTCATCTGCGGCTCCATCCAGAGCTTGGAAAGCAACGAGTCGCAGCGCAGCGCCGACCTCTGTGCACAGCTGCTTGCGCCGGTGATGAATACGTTGGCGCTGAATTACCCACCGCTGCTGCTGAATCCGGCGTCCGGCGTGCACGCGTTCCCGAATCAGATCGAATACAGCCCGCCGTCACTCGAAGCGGAGATTCCCAAGCGCGGACCTCCTGTCGGTCCCGTGACCGCGCCCGCGCCGCTCGACCTCGGCTCGCTACTGCTGCCTGGTGGTGGCCGGTGAAGCGTCGTCAGCGGTTGATCATTGCGACAGTTGTCGCGACCGTAGGCATCGGAGCGTCCGGATGCGGCTGGGAAAGCTTGAACTCGCTGCCGCTGCCGGGCGCCGAAGGAACAGGTGACGGGTCGTACCAAGTCCGAATCCAGATGCCGAACGTGACGACTCTGTCGCCTAATTCGCCTGTGCGAGTGGACGACGTGACGGTCGGGTCGGTGCAGGACATCACGGTCGAAGGTTGGCACGCGCTGGTGACGGTGTCGATCAATCCCGGTGTCGAATTGCCCGCCAACGCTGTGGCGAAGATCGGGCAGACCAGCCTGCTCGGCTCCAACCACTTGGAGCTTGCGCCACCGACGGATCAGAAGCCCGAGGGTGTACTGAAGGGCGGCGACGTCATACCGCTCGATCGGGCAGGCGCGTACCCGACAACGGAGCAGACGCTGTCGTCGCTGTCGGTCGTGCTCAACGGTGGCGGATTGGCTCAGCTGCAGGACATCACACGCGAACTGAACATTGCGCTGGACGGACGCGAGGGAGCGGTGCACGATCTGCTCCCACAGATCACCGAGCTGGTGACGAAGCTCGATGCGCAGAAGGGCGACATCGTTGCCGCGCTGTCAGGCCTCGACCGGGTGGCCGTCACCTTTGCCCAGGAGAAGGACACGCTCGCCGCAGCGCTCGAGCAGATCCACCCTGCGCTACAGGTTCTCGTCGAACAGCGACCGAACCTCACGAATGCTCTCGTCGCCCTCGGTGTATTGAGCGACACGGCAACACGGTTGATCGACAGCAGCGGGGAAGATCTCAAGGCGAATCTCAAAAGTCTTGCACCAGTGCTCAAATCGCTTGCCGACACCGGTGACGACCTTACAAATGTGCTCAGCCTGCTCATCACTTTCCCGTTCCCGATGAAGACCATGGATCACGCGATCAAGGGCGACTACGCGAACCTGATGATGATGCTCGACCTCACTGGCCCGCGCCTGGACGCGAACTTCCTCACCGGCACACCGCTCGGTGGCTCGCTCGGTGGCCCTGAGGGAGTATTGGGTACGAGTGCGGGAACCGCAGCGCAACAGGGTGATCCGTATGCGGATCCGCTCCGACCGCCGCCACCCGCCGGTCCGGCGGCGGCGCCGACGATCCCTGGTCTCCCACCGATCCCCGGGTTGCCTGCGATCCCGGGCATCACGGTTCCGTTGCCGGGGGTGCCGACACCATGATGCTTTCGAGATTCGTTCGCTGGCAATTGATCATCTTCTCGGTACTGACCGTGATAGGCGTCGTCGCCATGGCGACGATCTACGTCAAGGCGCCTGCGATGCTCGGCATCGGACGCTACAAGATCACCGTGCAGCTCGAGTCGACCGGCGGTCTGTACTCGCACGCCAACGTGTCCTACCGCGGCACGAATGTCGGTGAGGTAGAAGCTGTTCGGCTGACCCCGACGGGTGTCGACGCGGAACTGTCGATCGGCAGCGACTACAAGATCCCCGCGGATTCGCGAGCCGTCGTCAAAAGCGTCTCGGCGGTCGGCGAGCAGTACGTCGACCTGATTCCCAATTCCGACGAGGGGCCCGACTTCCGCGACGGCGACACGGTCGCGGTCAGCAATACCGCCCTCCCGCAGGACGTCGGTCCGATGCTCGATCAGATGGACCGACTGCTCCGCGGTATCGCCGATACGCGCCTTGCGACCGTCGTCGACGAGGCGTTCAAAGCGTTCAACGGTGCAGGGCCGGACCTGCAGAAATTCCTCGATTCCGCCTACCTCTTCATCCAGGAAGCGGACGCGAACTCGGAACAGACGAAGACCCTCATCGACCAGGTCGGTCCGCTGTTGGACACCCAGGTCGATACGAGCGACGCGATCCGCAGCTGGACCCAAGATCTGATGACGTTCACCGATCAACTGCGCGTGAGCGATCCTGTTCTTCGATCGGTGATCGAACGTGGCCCCGGCGCCGCGAACGAGGCGAACCAGCTGTTCCAGGACCTGCGGCCGACATTGCCGATCTTCCTCGCCAACCTGGTGAGCGTTGGTGAGGTTAGCGCGATCTATCACTCGGGCATCGAACAGATCCTCGTGGTTTATCCGCCGCTCATCGCCGCGCTCTACACAGCGGTGACGAGCGGGCCGCTCGACGAAGGCGCGCTGGTGGACTTCCATCTGGAACTCAACGATCCACCGGCATGCACAACCGGCTTTCTGCCGCCCGATCAGCGTCGCGCCTTCACCGATTACAGCGTGCCGCCGACGCCGCCCGGATTGTTCTGCAAGGTTGCCCCGGAAGGTCCTGAGGCAGTCCGTGGTGCGCGCAACACCCCTTGTATGGAAGTTCCAGGGAAGCGCGCGCCGAGCCCCGAAATATGCCGCAGCGCCGAGGGATACGTCCCACTCGGCAACAACCCGGCGATCGGACCGCCGCAACCTTACGAGGGCTTCACGCCGAGCAGCTATGAGCAGGGTGCTCCTGCACCCGGTGCGACCGCGCGGCCATACGATCCGCAGAATGGAATCTTCATCGGTCCGGATGGCCAGACCTATCAAGAACCCAGCCTGGCGCAGGATAGTGGAGAGAAGCCATCGACCGGATGGCAAACAGTGATGACCGAGCAATTGGGATTATGAGTAGCGATAACGAGCAGGACGCAGAGAAAAAGCCGGACGAAGCAGTAGGCGCCGCGCCCCGCGGTCGCCGTCGGTCGAGTCGGCCGGCGGGCCCGCCGCCCGGTGAAGCCCACGCAACGCTGGTGACGAAGTCGACAACGAGCAAGCCTGTCGAACTGAGCAAACCCGTTGCTGCAAAGTCTGATTCGAGTACCAAAAGTGCCCCGGCGCCGACCCCGACAGCTGTGGTTTCCACCCCCGCCGAGGCCGAGTCGAAGCAGCCGCGGACCAAGCGGAGTGTGCGCAGCATGGTGCTGGCGGGCGCCGCCGCACTCGTGATCGTCGCACTCGTCGCTGCGACGGTCGTTCTCGCGATCGCCAAGCGCAACGACGATTCGCGCGACGCGCGGCGCGGCGAGTTTGTGAAGACGGCTCGCCAAGTCGTCCTCAATATGACGAGTTTCAAGAAGGATTCGGCGAGCGACGACGTCAAGGCGCTGCTCGATCAATCGAGCGGCGAGTTCATGCAGGACTTCGGGAGCAAATCTGACCCGCTCGCCGATATCGTCCAACGTCTGCAGATCGACGCGGAGGGCGACATCATCGAATCCGCGCTGGAGAGCGACGACGGCGACACCGCTACCGTGCTCGTCGTCGCAGGCATGCAATTCACCAACGCGGGGACGACCGAGATGCAGAACCGCACGTTCCGACTTCGTGTGACAGTGACCGACGCAGACGGCCGAATGACAGCATCGAAGGTGGAGTTCGTGCCATGACCAATACCGATGCACAGCGGAATTACGTCAGGATTGCGGTCGCGTCCGTAACGGTCGTCGTGATTGTCGCACTGACCTTCGCGGTTGTCCGACTCTTCATGGATCACCGCGAAGACGCGCAGATCGAACAAACAAGAGCCGACGCGACAACCGCGGCAAGGGAACTCGTCGTCCAGATGTTCGCCTACGACGGCGATACGGCCGACGCCAAGCTGCACGATGCGCTCAACAGGTTGACGGGCGATTTCAAGGAGCAGTACAAGACCGTCATCGAGACCGCGATCATCCCTGCGGTCAAGGGTAAGCAGGTCAACGTCTCTGCAACGGTCGAGGCCGCGGGTGTGACGTCAGCGGGTGAAGACGACGCTGTAGTGCTCGTCTATCTCAACCAACTGACGACCGGTCCGGAGTTCCCGAACAACCCGATCACAGCGAGCCGCCTGCGGGTCAGCCTCGACCGCTCCGACGGCGAGTGGCTCATCTCGGGACTGGAAAAGATCTAACTCTCGTCGTTCGACATCAAGGCCGACCCGCCGACTTCGCCGTTGCCGAGCGCGCTGAGGAACGACTTGGCCCAGCGATCGACGTCGTGTGTCAGAACCTGGCGGCGTAGCGCTCGCATGAGGCGTCGACGCGTCTCACGATCCTGATCGATCGCAGACATCATCGCGTCCTTCACGCTGTCGAGATCGTGCGGATTGCACAGGTACGCCTGGCGCAATTCGGCTGCGGCACCGGTGAACTCGCTCAGGACGAGGGCGCCGTCGAGATCGCTGTGACACGCGATGTACTCCTTGGCGACCAGGTTCATACCGTCGCGCAGCGGTGTCACCAGCATGACGTCGGCGGCGACGAAGAAGGCGATCAGTTCGTCGCGGGGGACTGGCCGATGCAAGTAGTGCACGACGGGATGGCCGACTCTGGCGTACTCGCCGTTGATCCTGCCGACCTGCTGCTCGATATCACCGCGCATCTTGACGTAGCTGTCGACACGTTCGCGGCTTGGCGTAGCGAGCTGGACGAGCGCGGTCTCCTCAGGATCGACACGTCCCTCGTCGAGCAGTTCGCGCAGGGCGTTGAGCCGAACGTCGATGCCCTTCGTGTAATCGAGTCGGTCGACGCCGAGCATGATGTGCTTCGGGCTGCCGAGGTCTTTGCGAATCTGCTTGGCGCGGTCGCGAATCGACTTGCTCTTCGATGCCTCGTCGAGTTGTCCGGAATCGATCGAAATCGGGAATGCGCCGACGCGAACCGTACGGAAACCCACTTGAACGACACCGAGTTTCGAGCGCACACCGATGCTGCCGCGGGATGTCGATTGTCCCGCAAGGCGTCTCGCCAGATACAGGAAGTTCTGCGCGCCGCCGGGCAGATGGAAGCCGATCAGGTCGGCGCCGAGGAGACCCTCGACTATCTCGGTCCGCCACGGCATCTGCATAAAAAGCTCGACCGGTGGGAACGGAATGTGCAGGAAGAAGCCGATGGTGAGGTCGGGGCGCAGCATCCGCAGCATCTTCGGCACCAGTTGTAGCTGGTAGTCCTGGATCCAGACAGTCGCACCGTCGGCGGCAACCTTGGCGGTCGCCTCGGCAAATCGGCGATTGACCTCGACGTACGCGCTCCACCACTTGCGGTCGTACTCGGGTTTGACGATGACATCGTGGTAAAGCGGCCACAGTGTGGCGTTCGAGAAGCCCTCGTAGTAGTCGGAGACCTCTTTCGCGCTCAACGGCACGGAATGCAGTTCGACGCCGTCCTCGATGAGCGGCTCTGGTTCCACATCGGGAACACCCGGCCACCCGACCCACGCACCTTGTGTTCCGCGAAGGATGGGCTCGAGGGCGGTGACAAGTCCACCGGGACTGCGTTTCCACCGGGTACTGCCGTCAGGAAGGGTTTCGAGATCTACCGGAAGTCGGTTCGCGACAACGACAAAATCCGACCCTGTCACGTTTCTCCTGTTGGTATGCGCTCTTTGTAGACGCTGTTGTACGCGCCGGTGTTCGAGACCATGTTCCCTCGAGTGTGCGCGTTATGTCGGCTATTCCCGTTACGAGCGGTGCCCAACCATCGCCTGGTCACCGGTCGTAAGGGCGGCTCGACTACTCGGTGCGACCGCTGGCGACGATTCCGAGCATCGACAGCAGCATGCGGCATTCGTCGGCGTCGGTTGCGTAGGCAGCGACGACACGCTGTGCCTGACGCGCGGTCTCGTCGGCGACGGGCTCGAGATCTTCTTCGGCGATTTCGGCTGCAGTTTTGGTGGCCATCGTGGCTCCTCCCGGATAGCGGCCCGATCAGGGGCCGCAGCTTCTTTGCAGACGACTCTAGGAGAACTGGTTGCCTCGACGCCACTTGCTGCGCACTTGCATTACCGTTGCCTGCGGACTGCGCTCGCGTGCGTCCAAGATCTTTCAGGAGGGTGAGTCGATGCCGGCGGCGTCTGTAAACGGTATTTCGCTGAACTATCAGGTCAAAGGGACCGGGCAACTGGTCGTCCTCATCATGGGGACCGGAAGCCCTGGCCGCGTGTGGGGTCTGCATCAGGTGCCCGCGCTGGTCAGTGCCGGTTATCGCGTGTGCACGTTCGACAACCGTGGCATTGCTCCCTCGACCGAGAGCGCCAACGGCATGCAGATCAGCGACTTGGTTGCAGATACGGCCGGCCTCATCACGCACTTGAACGAGGGTCCGGCGTTCGTCGCAGGCACGTCGATGGGCTCGCGAGTCGCTCAGGAATTGGCCCTCGCCAGGCCGGAACTGGTCCGGAAGGCGGTCTTCATGGCCGGGCACGGCAGGTTGGATCAGTTTCAGAAGACTCTCTCGCTCGGCGAACACGAACTCGATGCAAGCGGCGTGACACTGCCGGCGAAGTACGAAGCTGCCCTGACCGCCGTGATGAACCTCTCACCGGCAACGCTGGCAGATCCGCGGTCGGCGGCCGACTGGCTAGACCTTTTCGAGTTCACCGGCGGTGCTGTGTCGCCGGGTATTCGGGCGCAACGTAAGATGGATCACGACTTCAACCGGGTCGAGGCGTACCGAGCTATCCGGGTGCCGTGTCTGTCCATCGGCTTCGCCGACGATCGGATGATTCCGCCCTACTTGTCGCGCGAGGTCGCCGACGTGATCCCCGGTGGTGTCTACAAAGAGATTCCGGATGCGGGGCATTTCGGCTACCTCGAGCAGCCGGATGCCGTAAACAAGGCGCTGATCGACTTCTTCGCCAGCTGAAGCACTGAAATGTGAAGCGCGGCTGCACTACTCATGGTCCATCGTGGGGCCGGCCTTCGTAGAGCAGGTGGTCTGCTCGGTCGATGGCAGCGGCAAGGGTCTCGTCGACGCCGATGGTGACAAGGCCGCAGGTGACGGAGTTTTGTCCCGCCGCGGACAGAGCAGCGTTCACCGCCTCGATTCGCATGCGAGCATCCTGTTCGGTCGCGCCGACGACGGAAAAGAGGAACTCGTCGCCTCCGTAGCGAACCGTCAGATCGTACTCACGCAGCATCGACCTCAGTGTTACCGAAACAGCCTGCAACGTATTGTCGCCGGCCGCGTGCCCATGTCGATCGTTGACTTGTTTGAGGCCATCGACGTCGAGGAATCCGAGCACCATGGATTGGCCGGTACGTCGCGCGGCGCCGAGGTCGCGCGCAATCTCGATCAGGCCAGAATCTCGCCGGTACGAGCCAGTGAGTTCATCGATCGATGTGTCGTGTCGGTCCTCGGCAGCGTTCGAGCGATCTGTTTGAGCATGGCTACGCATGTTGGCTGCGAAAAGTCGATCAGAAGCGGCGCCGAGGCGATCTCGCAATGCCCAATACCTAGCGTGTGCCGCCACAGCTTCAACGCCACCACCGTCCACTTCGCGAGCGATACCGACGTCATCGCGCGCGACAGCAGCGGCGTCGCGTTCGATAGCAGCCATGTCCCCGGAGGTGGCCTGCGCATCAAGCTCGGCGGCCGCAGCATCGCGTACATCACCAGGGCGTTCGCGCGAGGTGAGGCTGGGGTTGTGCTTGCGCTGCCGAGCCGGCTCGTCAGGTGAATCCATCTCAGACCCCGGAAAAGTTGGTGGCTACATAACAAAAGTATGGTTCCCTCGGGCTTCAAGGTACGCGCGATGCAAGACCGATGCAGGGACGCCGGAGTGGAAGCCCGCCGGCATAACTTTCAGCCCGCACGCAAGAAGGTCGTCACGTCGTCGACGTAGCGCTTGTTTGTGAAGGTTCCGATGTGCCCGGCCTTCGGGTAGATGATCAGTTCGGCGCCAGGGATGCCCGCCGCGGTCGCGCGGAAAAGCTCGGTCGAATACGCGAGATCTCGATCGCCGCCGATGACAAGGGTCGGCATCGATATGTCGCCGAGGCGATCTCCGACGTCGAACGAATCCTCGGCCTGTGCGAAATGCAGCATGTCCTGAGGGTCCTCGGGGCGTAGGAAGGGGTCGGTGAGCCACAACACCGGAACCAGCAGAGCCTGCTCGAGCTTCGAGCCGACGGTGACGGGCGCCTGCAGATGCGCGCCGCGCTTGCCTGCCGCGACGGCTTCGGTGTAGTCGCGCTGCACCGCGCGCGTTTTCTCGGTGAGTGTGTAGGCAGAGCCCGCGATCACAAGTTTGCGGACGACGTCGGGGTGGTCGACGGCAAGTTGCAGAGCAAGCGACCCGCCCGATGACATGCCGAGCACGAACACGGCCTCGCCGAACTGCGTGCGGATGGCATCGGCATGATCGTTGGCGATATCGGCCATCGTGGTACCCGCTGGCATGTGCGGTGCCCGGTTGACGGCGTAGACACGGAACGATTTCCCGAGGTCTTCGAGAGCCTTCAGTTCGCTACGGCGTTCCAGCCCCGTCGGATTGGCATGGTCGGGTGTGAACCAGCGCAACACCACCAGAGGCTCACCGGCTCCGAATGCGTAGTAAGGAAGATCGTGTTCGAGCGTTCCTTCGACAATGTCCAACAGGTCAGCTCCTCGCTCGGCGAAGTAGTGCAGATCGGCAGCTCGTCGCGGTGATCAGGGCATCCTTGCTAGGGTCGTCCGTGCGGGGTGAAAGACTCGAACAACACAGCGTTTGCAACCAATGAGGTGAGATGAGCACCAATCCTTTCGATGACGAAGACGGCCGGTTCTACGTTCTGGTGAACGATGAGGACCAGCATTCCATTTGGCCGACCTTCGCAGAGGTTCCCGCTGGTTGGCGGGTTGTCTTCGGTGAGGAAAGCCGTCCGGCGTGCGTCGAGTACGTCGAGCAGAACTGGACCGACATGCGTCCGAAGAGCCTTCGCGAAGCGATGGCTGCCGACGAAGCTGCACGCGCGAAGAACGCCTGAGAGTCACGTCGAATTGCGACGCCGTCGACTTCGGTCGGCGGCGGCGTGAATCGGTTCTAGGAGTCGACCAGGTCGGCTTCGCTGAGATCGGTCGCCCCGAGCGCCGTTTCGAGATCGCCGTGTCGGAACACCGACACGACCCGATCGCGCGAAACGTGAAACGCTGTCGCGACCGTCGAGGTGTTTCCCGGATCCGACGCCCAAGCCGCAGTCTGCTCGACGACGACGATGCCGTCGTGGGCATACATCCGCTGTGGTTCCAAGGTGATCCCCGCAGTGGTTGCCCAGTCCCGCAAGGCATTCAACCCCTGCGTAGCGCCCCTCGGGCCGCCGATTTCGATGTCGTCACTCGACAAATCCAGAAGTGTTTCCACGTCGGAAGAGTTGAGTGCGTCATGCCACGCCAAGACCGTCGCGATCTCCGATGTGCTCACACTTGAAACCTACGTGTTCGGTCGCATCCGTGCTGCCGGTATGATTGCAACGCTTCCCGCCTCCTTAGCTCAGCGGTAGAGCACTCGCCTTGTAAGCGAGCGGTCAACGGTTCAATCCCGTTAGGAGGCTCCACTTCGATTCGTCCGCGAACGGGCCACCAGTGCCACATTTCGCGCCGAAACTGGACACTGACAGCCCGTTCGTTGGAATCGCGACGTCGATATCTCCTGTTTGCTGGATGTTTACTGTGTCGTCCATCTCATGAGACTTCCGCAGAGTGCTTCGCATGAGTAATGATTACTCGATCAGCCGAACAGGCCAACCCGATCCAGTAGAAGGTTCTCACCGATGGCCACAATCACTGCAGGTGAGCTGTCCGCTCGCTCGACCGTGCCGCACTTTCGTGCCCGCCCGATCCGCGCTGCAGCATTGGCAACGCTCGGCCGCCGCGGCTATCGCGCGATCGCCGCGGCCTCGCCTTACTTGACCGTCGTCGCGACGATTGCGACGGGATTGCTCGTTGCTGCCGGATCGACGCCCTGAAGGAACTACGGCCCGCCGAAAGTAGTAGTGACCGGCGATACAGGTAGCTGACTACTCGTGTACTCGTCCGCAGCCCTGCCTACCTTGAGATGACACACACGCTGCGGGTTGGCAGGAGGTCGAGATGATCGCCCGTTCGAAGTTTTCCGAAGCAGACGAGCGGCTGATCAGCAACGACGTCGAGCTCGCCGAACTGCGTCGCCGAATCGAACTCGGGAACGCCGACACCCGCATGATGACCCGATTACTGCTGCGAATACTGCGGCCTCCCAACCGAGACTGAACCGGCTCTCGGATTCCAGACACCTAGGGTGGGTATTTGCCACCCGAGGGTGGCTACTTTGCTGTGCGTCCTACCTCGACACTTGTCTGGCCGATCCAAAACGTGGCTGGCGAATGCAGGTAGGGGTAGTAGTGGGCGTTCTCGCCGTACTCGGGCCGGTCGTGGCGATCGTCGTCGTCGCGGGACTTGTGTTCGCAGTTCGCAATGCACTGGAGAGACAACGAAAGTCAGTCTCGGACATGTGGTCTCAGGTTGGCGTGGTCTTACGTCGACGGTACGGAATCGTGCCGGGTCTCGTTCGAGCTGTCGACGGGCTCGACGAAGACCGAACGCGACTTCTCGACGTGGTCGAGGCAGCCCGTGCAAGTGCCGACGCCCCGAGTGAACCCGGCGTGCAGGCCGAGATCGAAGAACAGCTGACGCTCGCGCTTCGCCACGTGATGGCCTCCGCGGAAGGAAGCCCGCAGTCCCGATCGAATCGCCGTTTCGCCGAGCTGCAGACCGAACTCATCGCCACCGAGAATCGAATCGCGTATTCACGCCAGACCTTCAACAGCGCTGCCCAGGCATACAACCGCTCGATAGCGTCCGCGCCGAGGAACCTGCTGGCCCACGCCTTCGGATTCACGCGTGTCGAGCTGTTCGAGGTGCCCGATCGAGCCAGACCGGGAGCCGGGCAGCCCGAACCGCTACATTCGTGAACCATGAGCGAGATCACGATCGAAACCCCGGCCGGCCCGATCGACGGCGTGCTCGAAATCCCTGAGGGCGCCGGCCCGTGGCCGGGTGTCGTCGTCGTTCACGACATGGCGACCTACGGCAGTGACATCAAAGAGATCGCCCGCCGGATTGCCGACGCGGGATTTATCGCGATCGCTCCGAACCTCTACTCACGCGGCGGCGTCGTCCGTTGTGTGAAGCAGGTGATGTCGGACCTGTACGCCCACAAAGGCCGAGCGATCGACGACCTGCAGGCGGCGAAAGATCATCTGATCGCCCGGGAGGACTGCACGGGATCGGTCGGCATCGCCGGGTTCTGCATGGGCGGCGGATTCGCACTGGTGATGGCATCGCAGGGATTCGACGCTTCCGCGCCGTTCTATCCGTCCCTCGCCCAGAGCTACGAGAAGGTGTTCGAGGGCGCCTGCCCCGTCGTTGCGAGTCTCGGCAGCCGTGACGTCGTGAACATCGGGGCCGGTCCCAAGATGGAAAAAGCGTTGCAGCGCAAGAACATTCCACACGATGTCAAGGTTTATCAGGGCGCGGGGCACAGTTTCGCAAACAAGTACCCGGCCGCCCCGCTACTGCGCATCGTCGGTTTCGGTTACGACGATGCGGCGACCGAAGACGCGTGGCGTCGAGTTTTCGCATTCTTCGGCACCCATCTCACCGCGGATCAGACCTGATCGTCGACCGCAGGGCGCCGACGCCAGCGTCCGGGTAGCCGCGCGGCGAGATCGGTGAGCGACCCGACCGCCGATCCGAGCCGGTTCGTCGTGTCCTGCAGCAGGTCGATGCTGCGGCCGAGTTGGTCCAGATTCGGTGCCAACGACGACAGCGCAGAGGAAACCGTCGCAAGCTGATCGAGCGCACCGCCAGGGGTCACGAGCCGCTCGATAGCGCTCTCCTCAGCGACAAGGGTGTCGAGCAAGCCACCCTCTTCGAGCAGGCGCTCGGCAATGCCGCCCTTGGCAGTCACCCGTTCCAGTGGACCGTCGGGTGCAACGAGTCGGTCTATGAGCCCACCCGGTTCGAGCGCCCGATCGAGGATCCCGCCGGGTTCGAACAATCGCTCGACGGCGCCGCCCTCGGCGAGCAACCTGTCGAGCGGGCCGTCGCGGACGGTCAACCGATCGGCGACGCCACCGCGCTGCAGAAAGCGATCGACCGGTCCGCCTGGTCGCAGGGTCTGGCCGAGTGCTCGGTCGTCTTCCAGCAGCGATGCCATCCGGCCTGCGAATTCGAGCTGATCGGCGACCGCGGGCTTACCGAACGGTGTGGCCAGCGCTGACCGCGCGACGCCGATCGATCCCTCGGCAACCACCAACGCCGAGTCTGCCGCTGCGAGCGTCACTTTCACCGGGAAAAGCACGAACGAACCGACATCCACGCCCCAACCCTATGGGCGCGTCGGTCGATCTGCTCGGTCCGACGACCTGCATGTGAAAAGTCCCACCCGCCGTGCGACGGCATTCACAGGGAATTCGCAGGAATCACCCAGGTCGGGCCTAGCGATGGGGGTAAAGCTGTATGGGTGACCCTTTCGACTCCAACACCGAAGAACGCCGAGGCGCGTGTGCTGGTCGTCGACGACGAACCGATGATCGTCGAGTTGCTGTCGGTGAGCTTGCGCTTCCAGGGCTTCGAGGTGTCGTCGGCGGCGAACGGTGCCGAGGGGCTCGACAAGGCTCGGTCGTTTCGGCCCGACGCGATGATCCTCGACGTGATGATGCCGGGGATGGACGGTTTCGGGCTGCTCCGCAGACTGCACGCCGACGGTATCGATGCTCCCGTCCTGTTCCTGACTGCGCGAGACGAACTCGACGACAAGATAACGGGACTCACGCTCGGTGCCGACGACTACGTCACCAAGCCGTTCAGCCTCGAAGAAGTGGTCGCCAGGCTTCGAGTCATTCTGCGCAGAGCAGGCAAGGGCGCCGGGGAGGTGCGGTCGTCACGACTGACGTTCGCCGACATCGAACTGGACGACGACACCCACGAGGTGTGGAAAGACGGTGAGCCGGTTGCGCTCTCGCCGACCGAATTCACCTTGCTGCGGTACTTCATGGTCAACGCCGGAACGGTGCTGAGCAAGCCGCGGATTCTGGATCACGTGTGGCGCTACGACTTCGGTGGCGAGGTCGGCGTCGTCGAGTCCTACGTCTCCTATCTGCGACGCAAGGTCGACACCGGCGATCGGCGGCTGATCCACACGCTCCGCGGTGTGGGTTATGTGATGCGCGAACCACGGTGAGACGACTTGCCGGCATCCCGCTGCGCGTCACGCTGGTTGCCGCGCTGGTTGTCATGGCTGCGCTCGGGCTCGTTGCGTCGGGAATCGCGGTGACGTCGGCAATCGAGAACTCGCTGCTGCATCGGACCGATCAGCAACTGCGTGAAGCAGCCGACGGTTGGGCGAAGCCACGCATGATTCGTGCGTCCCCACCGGGTCCGCCCGGTATGCCAAGTCCAGGCCGGCCGCCGAGCCTGTTCTACGTACGGTTGCAGACCGCGGATCAGCGGGTGTTGACGATCAACGACGGCCCGGTCGAACCCGCGTTGCCGGGTTCACCGACCCGAGTTCCGGTGACTGTCGGGTCCGTCGGCGACTCGTCGGTCCAGTGGCGAGTTCTCAGCACCACGTCGCCGGAGGGGACAACCACCGTCGCGATCAAACTGGACGAAAATCAGGAGACCGTCGACCGGCTGATCGGGCTACAAGTAGGCATCGGCGCCGCGGTGTTGCTCCTGCTGGGGGTCGGCGCCTACTTCGTCATCCGGCGTAGTCTGCGTCCGCTCGTCGCTGTCGAGGGCACCGCCGCGGCCATCGCGGCAGGCGACCTGCATCGTCGAGTGCCCGTGCAGGGCAACAACACCGAGGTGGATCGGCTGTCGGTTGCGCTGAACGGAATGCTGTCGCAGATTCAGCACGCGTTTGCCGTATCCGCGGCGTCCGAAGCTGCGGCGAAGCGCTCAGAGGAGAAGATGCGCAGATTCGTCGCCGATGCGAGTCATGAATTGCGGACGCCGCTGACGACGATTCGCGGTTTCGCCGAACTGTTCCGTCAGGGCGCTGCCACCGACACAAAAATGTTGATGAATCGAATCGAGAGCGAATCGTCACGTATGGGTCTCCTCGTCGAGGATCTGCTGCTGCTCGCTCGGCTCGACGCGCAGCGCCCACTCGAGCGCAAGCCGGTCGACCTACTCGCGTTGGCAAGTGACGCCGTCCACGATGCCCGAGCGATTGCTCCGGGACGCACGATCGATCTGGTGGTACTCGACGGACCCGGGACGCCGGAAACGATCGGCGACTCGGCACGGCTGCGACAGGTGTTGTCGAACCTGGTGGGCAACGCGCTCACCCACACTCCGCCAGAAGCGACTGTCACCGTGCGGGTGACGACGACCGAGAACGACGCGATCCTGCAGGTCGCCGACACCGGACGCGGTCTGCCCGAGGCCGACGTCGACAAGGTCTTCGAGCGCTTCTATCGAACCGACTCGTCCCGAACCCGCGGTAGTGGCGGCACCGGACTCGGGCTGTCGATCGTGGCCGCGCTGGTGGCGGCACACGGCGGCACTGTGCAGGTCGACAGCATCGCAGGCGAAGGCGCGACCTTCACCGTCGCCCTGCCGCGTCAGTCCGGGACGTTTCCGCCGTAGCCGAGGTCGCGAAGTGCGGCTTTGATGGTCGCCGCTGCCTCGTCGAGCGACTCGCCCGACGCTTCGGTGTCAGCACTCGAGATGTCGAAGTTGCCCATGTCGAATGCCGGGAAGACGTGCAGATGCAGGTGCGGTACTTCGAGACCGGCAATCAGGAGACCGGCGCGGGGAGCATCCCAGCCTTTGCGAACCGCCTGCCCGATCTTCTGCGCGACGGTCGTCAGCTGCGCGAATTCGGCGGGGGAGACGTCCTGCCACTGGTCGATCTCTTTGCGTGGCACCACAAGCGTGTGGCCGGGAGTGACCGGGGCAATCGTGAGGAATGCGACGACGTCGTCGTCTTCCCAGACGAATCGTCCAGGTATGTCGCCGGCGATGATCATGGAAAAAACGGAAGGCATGGGTTCGACCCTAGCGCTGCCAGGTAACTCACAGCCTCGACCCAGGATCGGCGAAGCTTGCAGCACAAGAGTTCACCTCATGACCGAACCACTGACGCGGCCCGAGCGAGCTTCGACCCGCACGATCGGCGCCCCAACGCTCGACATCGTTGTGCCCGTGTACAACGAGGAGGCCGACCTCGAGCGGTGTGTGCGAAGGCTGCATCGGTATCTGAAGAGCGAAGTGCCGTACACGGCCCGCATCACCATTGCCGACAACGCGAGCACCGACGAGACGCTGTCCGTCGCCTATCGTGTCGCGTTGGAGTTGGACGGGGTCCGGGTGGTGCATCTGGATGCGAAAGGACGCGGTCGCGCCCTGCGGTCGGTGTGGACCGCATCGGACGCCGAGGTCGTCGCGTACATGGACGTCGACCTGTCGACCGATCTGAATGCGCTGATGCCGCTGGTTGCGCCGCTGGTATCCGGACACTCGGATGTTGCGATCGGCTCTCGGCTGAACAGGTCGGCGCGCGTCGTCCGCGGACCGAAGCGCGAGCTCATCTCCCGCGGGTACAACCTCGTGCTTCGTGCGTCGCTGCACGCGAAGTTCTCCGATGCCCAGTGCGGCTTCAAGGCGATGCGGAGAACTGTGGCGCAGCAGTTACTTCCGCTGATCGAAGATGGCGAGTGGTTCTTCGATACCGAACTGCTCGTGCTTGCCGAACGCATCGGTCTGCGGATCCACGAGGTGCCTGTCGACTGGGTCGACGATCCGGATTCGCGCGTCGACATCGTCGATACCATCCGCAAGGATCTGCTCGGCGTCGCTCGGTTGAGCCGGGCCCTGTTCGTTGGAACGCTTCCGGTGAACGAACTGCGACGTAGCCTCGGTCGTGAGCCGCTGGTGCATGGCGTGCCGAGGGGAATGGTCGGTCAGCTCGTGCGATTCGGAATCGTCGGTGTGGCAAGCACTCTCGCTTACGCGCTGCTGTACCTCCTGCTGCACCCTGTGATGGGTGCTCAGGCTGCCAACTTCACCGCATTGCTGATCACCGCGATCGCGAACACCGCCGCCAACCGCGCCTTCACCTTCGGTGTTCGCGGGTCGGGCGGTGCGGCCAAGCAGCAGGTGCAGGGCCTCGTCGTTTTCGGTCTCGCGCTCGCCCTGACAAGTGGTTCGCTGTTCCTGCTGCACGAATGGGCTCCTGCCGCAACCAAACACGTTGATCTGGCGGTGTTGGTGGCAGCGAATCTGGTCGCGACCGTCGTGCGGTTCGTCGGGCTGCGGTGGGTGTTCCGCGCCGGTGTAGAGCAGGTTCGATGAGAGCGACTGAAACTAGTCCCGTCGCGCAGCCGGACTCTCGGAAGCCTTGGGAGCTAGGGGCACTCGCTGCGCTACTGGTGGCCACCCTGATCGCCTACGTGTGGGGGCTCGGGGCTGCAGGCTGGGCGAACTCCTTCTATTCTGCTGCGGCGCAAGCAGGCTCGGTGTCGTGGAAGGCATTTCTGTTCGGATCGTCGGATGCGGCGAACTCGATCACCGTCGACAAACCGCCTGCGTCGCTGTGGTTGATGGCGTTGTCGATCCGCATCTTCGGGTTGAGTAGCTGGTCGATCCTGGTGCCACAGGCCCTTCTCGGCGTCGCCTCGGTCGCGCTGTTGTGGGCGACCGTGCGCAAGTATTTCGGCGCTGCGGCAGGCCTGCTTGCCGGGTTGGTACTAGCGGTGACACCGGTTGTCGTGCTGATGTTCCGCTTCAACAATCCCGATGCGCTGCTGGTGTTCCTGATGATCGCAGCGGTGTGGGCATTGCTGCGTGGAGTCGAAGACGGCAGGATGCGGTGGCTCGTTGCGACGGGAGTGTTGGTCGGCCTCGGCTTTTTGACGAAGCAGTTGGCGGTGATGTTGGTGGTGCCGCCACTTGCGTTGACGTACTTGCTCGCAGGGCCGCCGAAGCTCGGCAAACGGATCGTTCACTTGCTCGCTGCGGGTGGAGCGTTGGTTGCCACGGCTGGGTCATGGTTGTTACTTGTCGAATTGTGGCCTGCTTCGTCGCGACCGTGGATCGGTGGCTCGCAGAACAATTCGATCGTCGAGTTGACGCTCGGCTACAACGGCCTCGGCCGGATCGACGGCAACGAGCGTGGCAGCGTCGGCGGCGGCCCGGCCGGCGGGCAGTTCGCCGAGGAATTCGCCGAGCACGGTGGCGGCAAGATGTGGGGCTCGTCCGGGTTGACTCGGATGTTCGGTCCCGCTCAGGGTGGCCAGATCGCCTGGTTGCTCCCCGCCGCCCTATTGCTGCTCGTCGTGGGAATTGCACTGCGGGGCAGAGCAGCTCGGATGGATCCGCAGCGCGCGTCGTTCATCGTCTGGGGTGGCTGGCTTGTGGTGACGGGTGGTGTCTTCAGCTATATGGCGGGGATCTTCCACTCGTACTACACGGTCGCGCTAGCACCTGCGGTTGCCGCCTTGGTCGGGTCGGGAGCGGTGGTTGCCTGGCGAAGTCGTGAAAAGATCTGGGTACGAACAGCTCTCGGAATCGTGGTCGTGGCTACGGCGGTCACGGCCTGGATCTTGCTCGGCCGTACAGAGGATTTCCTACCGTGGCTGCGTTGGGCGATTGCCGCCACTGCGATTCTTGCGGCCGTCGCGCTGCTCGTCCCGATCGCGCTGTCGCGTCGGATTGCGGTCGTCGGCGTCGTCGCAGCGTTGTTCGTCGCTCTTGCGGGTCCGGCGGCGTATGCGGCGGAGACGATATCGCGGCCGAGGGTGGGTTCGCTGGTATCCGCGGGCCCGTCACCGAGTGGGGGCGACATGTTCGGTGGCCGCCATCGTGGTCAGGGGCCGGGCGAAGCGGGGCAACTCGGCGGAGGGATACCCGAATGGCTGGCCAACGCTGTCGAGGCGATGGGAGGCGGACCTGGCGGTGGTCTGTTGAAGGGCAGCACGCCCGGCCCCGAGGTGGTCGAACTGCTGGAACGGGGAGCGGAGTCCTACACCTGGATGGCCGCGACCATCGGTGCCAACAGTGCCGCGGGATATCAACTGGCAACGGGCTTTCCTGTCATGCCGATCGGTGGTTTCAACGGGACGGATCCTTCGCCGACCTTGCAGCAGTTCGAGCGGGACGTGACCGACGGGAAAGTGCACTACTTCATCGCGAGCGGCATGGAGAGAATGCGTGGGTCGGGGTCCGGCGGATCGGCGCTGATCTCGGACTGGGTCGAATCGAACTTCGCCTCGGCACAGGTGGACGGCGTGACCGTCTACGACCTGACCAAGCCCAAAGCGGGCAGCTGACGATCCGAGCGTTTCGACGCACCGGGTGCGCGCAGATTAGGCTGACTGATCGTGCGCGTACTCGTCATCGGCTCCGGAGCTCGTGAACATGCCTTGGCACTTGCCCTCGGGCGCGACCCTGGTGTGTCCGAGGTCCACTGTGCACCCGGCAACGCTGGTATCGCGTCTGCCGCGACCCTGCATCAGGTGAACGCGTCGTCCGCGGAGGACGTCGTTGCGCTGGTAACGAAGATCGCTGCGGACCTCGTCGTCATCGGTCCCGAGGTTCCCCTTGTGCTCGGCGTTGCGGATGCCGTCCGTGCTGCTGGTATTGCAACCTTCGGACCATCGGCAGCGGCCGCTCGTATCGAAGGTTCGAAGGCATTTGCCAAGGACGTGATGGCCGCGGCCGGCGTGCGGACCGCCCTCAGCGAGATCGTCGACACCCCGGCGGAGCTCGACGCTGCCCTCGACCGGTTCGGGCCGACGTGGGTCGTGAAGGACGACGGCCTCGCCGCTGGCAAGGGTGTCGTCGTCACCGCCGACCGCCGCGCCGCACGGGATCACGCCGCCGAACTCCTCGAGCGTGGGCATCCGGTACTGCTCGAATCGTTTCTGTCCGGCCCCGAGGTGTCGCTGTTCTGCCTGGTCGACGGGGAGACCGTCGTCCCGTTGCTACCCGCGCAAGACCACAAACGCGTCGGCGACGGCGATACCGGGCCCAACACCGGCGGTATGGGCGCCTACACACCCCTGCCGTGGTTGCCCGCAGCGATGGTCGCGCGCATCGTCGACGAGGTCGCTCGTCCGGTCGCCTCGGAAATGGTGCGGCGCGGCTGCCCGTTCTCCGGGCTGCTCTACGCGGGTCTTGCGATCGATTCCGAAGGCCCGACCGTGATCGAATTCAACTGCCGCTTCGGCGATCCGGAAACGCAGGCCGTGCTGGCACTACTGGAAAGTCCGTTCGGTGAGTTGCTGAAGGCGACCGCGACGGGAACGTTGGATTCTGTCGGTCCGCTGCAGTGGCGGGACGGGGCCGCGGTGACGGTTGTGCTTGCGGCAGAGAACTATCCGGGGCGCCCACGCTCCGGCGACGTGATCACCGGCGCCGACGGCGACGAGGTGCTGCATGCAGGGACTGCCAAGCGGGACGACGGTGCGTTGATTTCGTCGGGTGGCCGGGTGCTCAGTGTTGTCGGTGTCGGGACCGACCTTGCAGGCGCGCGTGCTTATGCTTACGAGACGTTGGCAGCCATCAGGCTGGCGGGCGGGCATTTCCGGACCGACATCGGTTTGGCTGCCGTCGAGGGCCGCATCAGCATCTGATCCGTGGTGTGGGTGGTCCACTCACACCGTCGAGCGAGGTCAGGGTGCCCCTGACGCCGTACCTGCTAGCCGACCCGCATCCCGTGCAAGGCCAACCAGCGCTGCGGGTCCACGTGTTGGCCGTCCATGATCACTTCGAAGTGCAGGTGCGGCCCGGTCGAATCGCCGCGGTTGCCCATCCGCGCGATCTGCATCCCGGCGGGCACCCGCTCGCCGACGGACACGAAGAAGTCGTACAGGTGGCCGTAGACGGTGACGGCACCGTCGTCGTGGCGAATGCGCACCCACAGCCCGAATCCCGCGGCCGGACCTGCGTCGATGACCGTGCCGTTGGAGACCGAGTAGATCGGCGTGCCGATCGGTCCGGCGATGTCGATGCCTGCGTGCATGGCGCCCCAGCGGGCGCCGAATCCCGATGTGAACACCCCACGCGCAGGCAGGGTGTACCCACCGACGCCGGGCAGTACCGAACCGGTTCCACCCGAACCGGACATCCACGGCTGGTATTCGCCTGCAACTGCAGCAGCTGCTTCACGCTTTGCTCGTTCGAGCGTTGCCGCCGCTGCGATGGCGACAACCTTCTGCTCGCGGATCCGTTCACCTTTTGCGATCTGCTTCAGGTACGACAGGTCGGAGCCTGGTGTGGACAGCAATTCGATGTCGTGATCGAGGTCGAGTGGTTCGACCTCGGCGCTACGCGCAAACACCGCAGGTGCCACATCGGGCGAGGTCGTGGAGCGGGGGGTGACGTCGAGATGGGACGTATCGGAGGCGACGAATAGTGCCGCGGCAGCCAATACCACGACAAGCGCGCGGGTTCGGCCCACCAAGCCCAGCAACCATCGTCCTTCGGTCGTACGTGTTCGTGTGCCCGTGCGGCTTTGACCGACCCGGGCATCTGTACGCGACCATAACAGTCGTGAAATACCCCAAGAGAGGTTCGGTCCAAGTCGATACCGGGTTGTAGTGCAAGGCCAGCTAGCGTCGTGGAGGTGCGCTCCGAATCGCTGCGGTCCCAAGTCGAACCGTTTCACGTCATGGATGTCTTGAAGGCCGCGACCGAACGGGCTCGGACTCACGGCGATGTGCTATCGCTTGCCGCGGGACAACCGTCCACGTCGGCTCCTGCGCCGGTGTTGCGCGCGACTCGCGCGGCGTTGGACGCCGAGTTGCTCGGCTACACCGAGACATTCGGCATCGAGCCGCTTCGATCCGCCATCGCCGCACACCATCGTCAGGTTTCCGGCGTCACCGTCGACGCAGAGGACGTCGTGGTGACAACCGGATCGTCGGGCGCGTTCACGCTCATCTTTCTCGCTGCCTTCGACCTCGGCGACACCGTCGTCGTAGCCAGTCCTGGTTACCCCGCGTATCGGAATACCCTTGCCGCACTTGGCTGTCGAGTTGTCGAACTCGACTGCGGACCCGAAGTGAGATTCCAGCCGACGGTGGCGATGCTCGAGGCGCTCCCGTCACCGCCCGCCGGTCTGATCGTCGCGAGTCCAGCGAATCCGACCGGCACCGTGATCGATCCGCTCGAACTCGCTCTGATCGCCCGCTGGTGCGATGAACACGGCACCCTGCTGATTTCCGACGAGATCTACCACGGCATCACCTACGGCGACGACGTGACGACGTCGTCGGCATGGGAGACCTCGCGCGAATCGGTGGTTATCGGATCGGTGTCGAAGTACTTCTCGATGACGGGCTGGCGGCTCGGCTGGATGTTGGTGCCGCCGGGTCTGCGCCGCGCGTTGCAGCGATTGGCGTCGAACATGACCGTCTGCCCGCCCGCGATATCGCAGTACGCGGCCATACCGGCCTTCACTGCAGAATCGAAGGCGGAGTTGGACTCCCACGTGCGGCGCTACAGCGTCAACCGTGAGCTCCTTCTGACCGGATTGCCACAGCTCGGCATCACCGAACTGGCACCGGCCGACGGCGCGTTCTACGTCTACGCCCACATCGGCCATCTCACCGACGATTCGACGACGTGGTGTCGCGACGTGCTCGCCGAAACCGGCGTTGCGCTGGCCCCCGGCGTCGACTTCGACACAGCGAGAGGTACTCGTACCGTTCGGTTTTCGTTTGCAGGCGCGACGGCGGAGATAGCGGAAGCGTTGCAGCGGTTGCAGAGCCTGTAGAAACGCAGAACGCGTTCCAGTCGGCCTTGCTCATTTCGTATGGATGGAACGTGCCGTGCTGGCACCATAGCCAGGTGACCACAGCGACGACACCCAAAGGCGAACGTCGTCGCCAGGCGTTGGTCGCGGCCGCTGCTGAGCTTTTGCTCGAGGGTGGTTTCGATGCGGTCAGGCACCGATCGGTAGCCACGCGCGCCGACCTCCCGCTCGCATCGACGACGTACTACTTCGCATCGCTCGAAGACCTCATCGCGCGGGCGGTGGAACACACCGGTAGCGCCGAGTTGTCGCTGATGCGCGACCGAGTCGCCGAGGTTTCCCATCGTCGCAGGGGAGCCGAATCGACCGTTGATCTGATCGTCGACCTGCTCGTCGGCCCGGAGGGGCCCGATCCGAGCTCGCGCGAACAGTTGATCGTTCGATACGAACGATCCGTGGCATCGGCACGTCATCCCGAGGTGCGCGACGTTCAGGTTCGGCTACGTGCGCAACTCGACGATCTGCTCGCCGACGTTCTCCGCCGGTCCGGGCGCGCGTGTCGGCAGGAGCAGTTGCGGCGACTGGTCGCCATCGTCGACGGCGCTGTTGTCTGTGCGTTCAGCGAACCCGACCCGGACCCGCGTGTGATGGCTCGGAGCGCGCTCCTCGACGTGATCGATATCGTCGCGCCGCCTGTACAGCGGTAGAGCGCGTCGAGCGTCGGCTGCGAGTCCGTAGACTGGCCTTTCGTGAGCAACATCCCGAACGTTTTAGCCAACCGGTACGCCAGCCCCGAATTGGTGCGGCTGTGGTCGCCCGAATACAAAATCGTTCTGGAGCGTCGCCTCTGGCTCGAAGTTCTGCGCGCGCAGGCCGACCTCGGCGTCGATGTGCCTGCCGACGCGATCGCGGATTACGAACGGGTGCTCGAAAATGTCGACCTCGCGTCCATCGCCGCGCGCGAGCGGGTGACGCGCCACGATGTGAAGGCGCGGATCGAGGAGTTCAACGCTCTCGCCGGACACGAGCAGGTCCACAAAGGCATGACCAGCCGCGACCTGACAGAGAACGTCGAGCAACTCCAAATTCGGCTCTCGCTCGAGCATGTCCACGCGCACGGTGTCGCCGTTGCAGCGCGTCTGGCCGAACGTGCGGCCGAGTATTCGCCGCTCGTCATGGCTGGCCGCTCGCACAACGTCGCTGCCCAGGCGACCACACTCGGTAAGCGCTTCGCATCCGCTGCCGACGAATTGCTGGTCGCGTTGACGCGGTTGGAAGAGCTCATCGCTCGGTACCCGCTTCGTGGCATCAAGGGCCCGATGGGTACCTCGCAAGACATGCTCGACCTCGTCGGAGGCGACGCCGCGAAACTGGATGCGCTGGAGCAGAAGATTGCGACGCACCTCGGGTTCTCCCACGTGTTCACCAGCGTCGGACAGGTCTATCCGCGCTCGCTCGATCATGACGTCGTCTCCGCGCTGGTTCAGGTCGCCGCGGGTCCGTCGTCGCTTGCACACACGATTCGCCTGATGGCAGGCCACGAGCTGGTGACCGAAGGCTTCCAGCCGGGTCAGGTCGGGTCGTCGGCGATGCCGCACAAGATGAACACCCGTTCGTGCGAGCGCGTCAACGGTCTGCAGGTAATTCTGCGCGGTTACGGCTCGATGGCAGCCGAACTCGCAGGCGCGCAGTGGAACGAAGGCGACGTATTTTGCTCGGTCGTGCGGCGGGTTGCGCTGCCGGACTCGTTCTTCGCGATCGACGGTCTGATGGAGACGTTCCTGACCGTCCTTGCCGAATTCGGTGCCTACCCCGCGGTGATCTCGCGTGAGCTGGACCGGTACCTGCCGTTCCTTGCAACGACCCGGATCCTCATGGCAGCGGTCCGCACCGGTGTCGGTCGAGAGACCGCGCACGAAGTGATCAAGGAACACGCCGTCGCGGTCGCGCTTGCGATGCGTGAGCAGGGTAGGGAACCCGATCTACTCGACAGGTTGGCCGGCGACGATCGTTTGCCGCTCGACCGCGCCGGGCTCGACGCCGCGCTGGCCGACAAGTCGGCGTTCATCGGCGGGGCAGATGCGCAGGTCTCGGCCGTTGTCGCGGCGGTGCAGAAGCTGGCCGAGCAGTACCCGGCGGCAGCGGCATACGTGCCGAGTCCGATTCTGTAGGCGACAGTGACCGTATTCGACGACATCCTCGCTGGTCGAGCGCCGGTGAGTCCGCTGTACGAGGACGACGACGTCTTCGCGTTTATGGACATCCGGCCGTTCACACCCGGCCATCTGCTGGTGATCCCGAAGGTGCCCGCGCGCAGCCTCGCAGAGCTCGATCCTGCGGTCGGCGGCAAGCTGTTTCAGGTGGGTCAGCGGCTGGCGGCTGCGTTACGGGCCAGTGAAGTCGCATGTGACGGCGTCAACTTCTTCCTCGCCGATGGGGTCGCCGCAGGTCAAGAGGTATTTCACGTACATCTGCACGTCATACCCCGCACAGGTGGCGACGGGTTCGGTCTGCGGGGCCGCCCGACGAGTCCGCGTCGTGCCGATCTGGACTATCTCGCCGGGTCGATCAGTAGGGCGCTGCGCGCCTCGTGAGTCCTTTCGGAGGTTCCACCCTCCGAAAGGACTCACGACCGGCGTAGCCGGCCTGTTCGCACGAGCGCGAACCCGAGAACCGCGAGACCGACCAGGACGAACGTGCCGACCGCGACCAGGAACGGTCCGCCCATGAACCCGAATATCCGCACGTCCTGCGAGATGTAGCGGTAGCGAACGTATTCATCGTCGCTCGCAGCGTTCGAGAACTCGAAATCGGAGCTGATCCGCTTCGGGTCTCCGATGAACGTTGACAACCGGGTCAAATACGCACCCGATCCGACGAGTTCGGCGAGCCCAGGATCGCTTACGCCATCGACTCGGCCGGCGAACTCGGTGTCGACACTCTGGGTGTCAGCGTCGGCGTCGCTGCGCCGCTGACGGTGCTCGGACAGTGTGTAGACGGTGACTTCCTGAGATCGGCCTGCCGCGACGGACATTCGCATCGGATAGACCATGCGCGTCGACGGAAACGTCAAGGTGACGGGGTCGAGGCCACCGGCGAGCGGGACGTCGCTCGTGAGCCGCATCGCGACGAAAGCCCAGCCTTCCTCGATGTACGGCGCAAGCGAGGCCGTCACCTCGGGCTTCATCGTGTAACCGTTCGTGGCCAGCCAGCTCTGTAGGCCGGGCGCATCGCCGCCCGCAAGTGTCGTTGCTTCGAGCGGACCGAGTTGCACCTGCGTCAGGACCGTGGGTCCGCCGCCGGGTGGACTTGCGCCTGCGGTGTCGTATTCGCCACTCCCGCCGCTTGTTTCGCGACTTTCCCACCACTGCAACTCGGTTCGGACGCGCGTCGCGGTCAGTTCTTCCAATTCGTCGAAAGTCGACGCCTTTCCAGCGGTCACCATGGCCGGCGCAGGCGTCGGGATGACGAGGGCGGCGTTGTCGCCACTGGATTGCAGCGTCAGACGCATGACGATGGTCTCGATCGAACCGTCCCAATGCACAAGCGCCGCTTCGCCGTTCACTGCAGCGGCAGGGTCGGTGCTCACGACGCCGCCGCAAGCACACGCCGACGCCGGTGCAGCAGTGGTCACAAAGAAGCCGGCAAGCACGATGGCTAGGACTGTCGCAGGTCGACCGAGCAGGGCGAGGACACGCATGGGACGACATTAGCGATCGCGAGCCTCGTCGACGGCCGAGAAAGTGGTACGGATTCCGACAACACCGTGTCGAAGACCGGTGAAGTTCTCACTAATCACCGCGGACGCACGTGATCCCGATAGGGTGCCTTCGTGCGCCCATCATTGTCTTCGTACAAGTACCTCTCTCGTGGGAAGGTCCGCGAGCTCTACGCCATCGACGACGACTACATGTTGCTCGTCGCGACCGACCGCATATCTGCCTACGACCATGTCTTGACCACGCCGATTCCCGACAAGGGACGCGTGCTGACCGCGATGAGTTTCTTCTTCTTCGATCTACTCGGCGCGGCGAATCATCTTGCGGGCGATCCGGAGGATCAGCGCATCCCGGCCGAGCTGGTCGGTCAGGCCATGGTGGTCAAGCGGCTGAAAATGATCGAGATCGAATGCGTCGCCCGCGGATATCTGGTCGGGTCCGGCTTGGTCGACTACCAGAAGACGGGCGGCGTATGCGGGATCCCGTTGCCGAAGGGCCTGGTCGAGGGCAGCAAACTCGACGACCCCATTTTCACACCGGCCACCAAGGCCGACCTCGGTCAGCACGATATGAACATCGACTTCCAGACCGTCGTCGATCAGCTCGGCCCGGAGCTGGCGTTCAAACTGCGTGAAGACACTCTGGACATCTACTTCCGGGCGTCGAACTACGCGGAGGGCACGGGATTGATCCTTGCGGACACGAAGTTCGAATTCGGCCTCGACAAGAACAACAACCTGATCCTTGCCGACGAGGTTCTCACGCCGGATTCGTCGCGCTACTGGCCTGCTGACGGTTACGCGGAGGGCAAGGGACAGGCCAGCTTCGACAAGCAGTTCGTACGCAACTGGCTGACCAGTGCCGATTCCGGCTGGGATCGTGCAGCCGACGGACCGCCGCCACCGCTTCCCGACGACATCGTCGCGGCGACGCGCACCCGGTACATCGAGGCTTACGAGCGGATCTCCGGACTCTCGTTCGCCGACTGGGTGCACTGAGGTCGTCCGCTACGGTTGACGCCATGTCCGCAGATGCTTCACAAGGAGAATTCGCTCTCGACCCGCCGATCGCCAAGAAGGTGCCCAAGGAGCGCGTCCATCACGGCGACGTGTTCGTCGACGAGTACGAGTGGCTGCGCGAGAAGGAGAACGCCGAGTTAGTCGCCTATCTCGAGGCGGAGAATGCGTACACCGATCAGGAGACGCGTCAGCTGCAACCGCTGCGCGACGCCATCTTCGGTGAGATCAAGTCGCGCACCCAGGAGACCGACCTGTCGGTGCCGACGCGGATGGGCGATTTTTGGTACTACTCGCGTAGCTTCGCGGGCAAGCAGTACGGCGTGCATTGCCGGTGCCCGATCTCCGGTCCGGACGACTGGACGCCACCGCAGCTGACGGCCTCGGTGGCTGTGCCGAACGAGCAGGTCCTGCTCGACAGCAATGTCCTCGCGGAGGGCCACGAGTTCTTCGCGTTGGGTGCGTTCTCGATCAGTCATGACGGCACGCTGCTCGCCTACTCCTTCGACATCGTCGGCGACGAGCGATACACCCTGCGTTTCCTCGACCTCACCACCGGCGAGTTGTTGCCCGACGAGGTGAGTGGTGCTGCTCCGGGTGCGACGTGGTCGCTCGACCGAGCGCACGTCTTTTATATGACGGTCGACGATGCGTGGCGTCCCGACACGGTGTGGCGGCACAAGCTCGGCACCGAAAAAGCCAGCGACGTCAAGGTGTTTCACGAACCCGACGAACGCTTTTGGGTCGGCATCGGTTCGACTCGCAGCGAGAAGTATCTGATGATCTGGGTCGGATCGAAGATCACCACGGAGGGGTGGGTGCTCGAATCCGCCGATCCCGAAGGCGAATTCACCGTCATCATGCCCCGTCGCGAGGGTGTCGAATACAGCGTCGAGCATGCCGTCGTAGGAGGTCGGGATCGTTTCCTGATCCTGCACAACGATGTTGTCGACGGCGTCAAAGCCGAGAACTTCGTCTTGGTCGAGGCGCCCGTCGACGACGTGGCGAACACGACGATGTTGATTTCTCATCGCGACGACGTCAGGCTCGAAGAAGTCGACGCGTTCGAAGGGCACCTCGTTCTGAGCTACCGCAGGGAAGCGCTTACCCGACTTGCCATTTGGCCGCTGACCGCCGATGGCTACGGCGAGCGGCGCGAGTTGGAGTTCCCGCTCGAGCTGTACTCGGTCGGGCTGTCGAGCAATCCGGAATGGGTGCAGCCGACCCTGCGCATCGGGTTGACGTCGTTCATCACGCCCACGCAGGTGTTCGATTACACCCTCGCAACCGGCGAGCTCGTACTCCTCAAGGAGCAGCCGGTTCTCGGTGAGTTCGACAGGAACGACTATGAGCAGCATCGTGATTGGGCGACGGCTGCCGATGGGACGAAGATCCCCATCTCCCTGGTCGCGCGCAAGGGCATCGTAGGTTCGGGCGTGGCGCCACTGCTGTTGGGCGGCTACGGCTCCTACGAGGCAAGTCAGGACCCAGGTTTCTCGGTGGCGCGATTGTCGCTGCTCGACCGCGGCATGGTGATTGCGATCGCCCATGTTCGCGGCGGCGGCGAGATGGGTCGACTCTGGTACGAGAACGGCAAGAAGCTCACCAAGCGAAATACGTTCACCGACTTCGTCGATTGCGCACAGCATCTCGTCGACTCCGGCGCAACGACGCCGGACCGTATGGTCGCGACCGGTGGCAGTGCAGGCGGACTGCTGATGGGTGCCATCACCAACCTCGCACCCGAGTTGTTCGCCGGTGTCCTCGCCAACGTGCCGTTCGTGGATCCGCTGACGTCGATCCTCGATCCGTCGTTGCCGCTGACCGTCATCGAATGGGACGAGTGGGGAAACCCGTTGGCGGACAAAGAGGTCTACGACTACATGAAGTCCTACAGCCCATACGAAAATGTGGAAGCCAAGGACTATCCCGCAATCCTGGCGATCACCAGCATCAACGACACCCGGGTGCTCTACGTCGAGCCCGCGAAGTGGGTCGCGAAGCTGCGCGCCACCAAGACCGGAGATTCGCCGCTGCTGCTGAAGACCGAGATGACGGCGGGGCACGGGGGAGTCAGCGGTCGGTATGCGCGGTGGAAGGAAGCAGCCTTCGAGTACGCGTGGATCCTGACGACGTCGGGTGCGGCGAAGTAGTTTCGGGGTTTGGGTCCGACGGCTACCTGGCGCGAAGGATGCCGGGTAGCCGGGCAGAGACCGCGTCGGCGGCGTCACCTCTGAGCAAGAGTCGAACCAGCATGCTCGACCCGATGATCAGCAGCATGGTCGCCTGCGCGTCGAGCGCGGAATCCGTTGTCGCACCGTCGTTGTCGAGCGTGTCGGACAGCATGTCGACCGCTGGTGAGCCGAACTGCCGCCACAGATTCGACTGTAGGTCGGGGTTGTCGCGCAAGGTCGCGAGCAGTCCGGGCAGTGCCGCTCGCACGTCGGGACGTCCGAACATGTCGAGGGTGTAGTCGAACGACCTCTCGACCCAGTCGTCGGCGCTCTGTGCCTCGGCGACGGGTACGTGGTCGGGTACCCAGCCGAAGACGGCTTCGAAGATCAGATGCGTCTTGGACGGCCAGCGCCGGTAGAGGGCGGGTTTGCCGACGTCGGCGCGTTCGGCGATCGCGACCATGGTCGTCCTATCCCAACCGACCTCCGCCAGGAGCGTGCGGGCAGCGGCGAGCGCGGCGTCGTCGATGGCGGTGTCGCGCGGCCGTCCGGGGCGGCGGTCGCGGGAAGTGTCGTCGGGAGAAAGTGAGTCGACCATTGCCGAATATCGTAACGCGGCGTTACGTTGAATGTATCGTTACATCGCGTTACGTTATGGTCTCCGACCGCACCTCGACAGAAGAGAATCGTATGTCCCACCTGCTCGAAGGCAAGACGGTTGTCGTCTCCGGCGTCGGTACCGGACTCGGCCGCGAAATTGCTGTCGCTGCGCGCCGCGACGGCGCCAACGTCGTGCTCGGCGCACGCACCGAAGCCAACTTGGCGGCCGTCGCCGACGAGTTGGATCCGAGCGGCACGCACGTTCGGTACGTCGTCACCGACATCATGGATCGACAGGCCTGCGCGGCTCTGATTGCCAAAGCCGTCGACGAATTCGGTGGCGTGGATGCACTTTTCAACGTTGCCGCCAAGGAGGACGTGTTCGGCGGTCTCGCCGGTGCCGACCTCGAAGGGTGGCGAGCCATGTTGGACGCCAACGTGATCGGAACGCTGCAGCTTGTTCAGGAGGCGCTGCCCGCACTCGAACAGGGTGGCGGATCGGTGGTATTCATCGGTACGCAATCGTCGTTTCATCCGCAGATCCCACAGGCGGCCTACGCAACATCCAAGGGCGCGCTGCACGCGGCGATGTTCTCACTCGCCCGTGAGCTCGGCCCGAAGAAGATTCGCGTGAACATGGTTGTGCCGACGTGGATGTGGGGTCCCAACGTCGAGTTGTACGTGCAGATGACGGCGAAACATCGCAAGGTGCCCGAAGCCGACGTCAAGGCGAAGATCACCAAGAACATGCCGCTCGGTGAAATTCCCGAAGACGGCGACGTCGCAAACGCGGCCGTCTTCTTCGCATCCGACTACGCGCGCATGGTCACCGGTCAGACGATCTTCGTCAACGCAGGCGAGTACTTCCGCTAGCCAGGCAGACTCCAGAGAGGCTGACTTACTGTGTCGCACAAAGTGATCGTGTGGGGGACCGGAGTTGTAGGCAAGCTGGTGATACGCGAACTTCTCGACCACCCCGAGTTCGAACTTGTCGCCGTGATCGTGCACGACACTGTGAAGTACGGCGTCGACGTCGGCGAACTCGTCGGAGCCGAGAAGTGCGGACTGAGGGCAACAACCGACATCGATGCTGCGTTGGCAATCGACGCGGATGCGGTTGCGTACTTCGGTCCGACAGCCGCATATGCGGTCCAGAACATCGACAACATGTGTCGATCGCTGCGGTCGGGCAAGCACGTCGTATCGACCTCGATGACACCGCTCGTGTATCCGAAGCCGTGCCCGCGCGAGTTGAGGTCGGCGTTGGAGCAAGCCTGCGTCGAGAGCGGAAAAGCCTGTTTCACAACAGGAATCGATCCGGGCTTCGCGAACGACCTGTTCCCGATGACGCTGCTCGGCGTGTGCGGTCGGGTCGACAGTGTGCGGGTTCAGGAACTGCTCGACTATGCCAACTACGCAGGTGACTACAAGGCCACGATGGGTATCGGTGCGCCGGTCGAGACGCAGGCGATATTGCAGATTCCAGAGATCCTGATCTTCGCGTGGGGCCACACGATTCCGATGATCGCCGACGCGGTCGGAGTTGAGCTGGACCGAATCGACACCGTCTACGAAAAATGGCCTGCGACGGAGGCGATCGTCTATCCGTACGGGGTCATCGAGCCGGGGCAGACGGCGGCCGTTCGATTCGAGATTCGTGGTTGGGTCGCTGGCGAGGCGAAGATCGTGATCGAACACGTCAACCGAATCACCAATGCCGCGGCGCCGCATTGGCCGCGCGCGACCTCGGTCGAGAACGACGTCTACCGCGTCATCATCGAAGGAAGTCCGAACATCACGCAGGAGACCGCTTTTCGGGGTGGCCCCGACAACGATCCGATCGCCGGCGGCTGCCTCGCAACGGGAATGCGGGCGATCAATGCGATACCGGCCCTCGACGGCATCGCACCGGGACTCGTTTCGGCACTGGATCTTCCGCTGATCCCAGGCCGCGGCACCATCAGGGCACGCTCGTGAACATTCTGTTGACCGGCGCATTCGGCAACATCGGATCCGCCGTACTTGCGGAACTGTTGTCTCGCGGTCACCGGGTTCGGTGCTTTGCCAAAGACACTCGTGCCGACAGGAAGCGAGCCAGGGCCTTTTCGTCCGTCGACGATGTTCGATGGGCAGACATCCGTGATCCCGATGCGGTGGCGGGTGCAGTGGCGGGCGTCGACGTGGTGCTGCATTTCGCCGCGATGATTCCGCCCGCCAGCGAAGCGGCACCGACCCTCGCTCGGCAGATCAACGTCGACGGCACCGCCAACGTCATCGCTGCGTGTCAGCGTCAGGCCACGCCGCCCAGACTGATCTTCGCGTCGACCTTCGACGTCCACGGCAACACCCTCGACAAGCCGACCCCGCGACGAGTCGCCGATCCACTGCAGGCCATCGACAGCTACAGCGGCCACAAGATCGAATGCGAAGCGCTGGTGCGGAATTCGGGTCTGGACTGGTTCATCCCACGCTTCGTCGATGTGCCGATCATCGGGATCAGGCCCGCCGAACCGATCATGTTCGAGATCGGACTGCACAACCGAATCGAAGTCCTGCATCCACGCGATGCTGCACTGGCCATGGCGAACGCGCTGGAGACCGACGAAGTCTGGGGCACAACGCTGTTCATCGGTGGTGGTGCGAGTTGTCAGGTCACCTACCAGGAGTTTCTGACGCGGATTCTCACCGCTATGGGGCTGTCACCGTTGCCGGCGAAGGCGTTCAGTGACAAGGCCTACGCGACCGATTGGGTCGACACCGACGAGAGTCAGCGGCTGTTGCGCTATCAGCGTTACGACTTCGACTCGATCACGGCCGACATCGCCGCGACATTGGGGTGGAAGCGGTATCTGATGCCCGTCGCCCGCCCGCTGGCGCGGCGCTCGATGTTGAAAATGTCGCCCTATTGGCCTTCGGCCTCGTGAGTCCTTTTGGTGCGTAGGCCCTCCGAAAAGACTCACGAGCCGCTTGCGGCCTTCCAGATATATCGAACCTGCGGACGACCTGCCCGACCGTATTCGGTCTGCCTCTCGACGATGCTGTCGTCGGCGAGCTTTTCGAGGTACCGCCACGCGGTCACTCTCGATACCCCGACCGCCGCCCCGACCTCAGCCGCACCGAGTCCGTCCGTCGAATCCCGTACCGCTCGGGCGATTTCGTCCAGGGTCTGTGGTGCAACACCTTTAGGTGATGCCGAGCGCTCTTCCGGCGATCGCAAGACGCCCATCGCACGGTCGATGTCGCGTTGACTGACAGCGGATTCGCCCGCTGTCAACGCTTTTCGATACTCGACGTAGCGATCGAGTTTGTCTCGGAACGCGGAGAACGTGAACGGCTTGAGCAGATAGAGCACAACTCCGTGCGCGACCGCCGACCGCACCATCGCGAGGTCGCGCGCGGACGTTATTGCAATGACATCGGGGCTCGGCCGGGTACTGGTAAGTGCTGCAGCAACATCGAGTCCACTGATGTCAGGAAGACCGATGTCCATAAGCACCAGATCGATCGGGGTACCTGCCGCCGCGGCTGAGGCTGCTGCGCGCATCGCATCGCGACCCGTGTGGGCGACGCCGGCGACCTCGAATCCGGCGACGCGATCCACGTACGTTCGGTGTGCTTCGGCGATCAAGATTTCGTCTTCGACGATGAGCACTCGAATCATCGTCGGCCTCGTGTTCCGGCGCGTGGAATCGACACCACGACAGCTGCTTCGGGCTCCTGCTCGGCAACTATCGTGCCGCCGTGCCGAACGACCAACTGGCTGACCAGGGCAAGCCCCAACCCTCGGTGATCGTCCTTGGTCGAATATCCGCGACCGGTCGCCTTGGCGAACTGTTCGGTGCTCAGGCCCGGACCATTGTCGGCGACTCTGACCACGAGTTGCGAATCTACCTCGTGGACAGTCACTTCGACCCAGGCATCGGCGGAGGAGAGGGCGGCGTCGATCGCGTTGTCGGTCAGGTTGCCGATCAAGGTGACCGCCTCGGTGGTCGATAGGGGAGCAGACGACGCCAAGGCCGTCTCCTCGCTGACCGACAATTCGACTCCGCGTTCGGCGGCCTGGCCGATCTTGCCGAGCAACAGTGCCGCCAGTGCAGGTTCGTGTACCGACCCCATCAACCGGTCGATGAGGTGTTGCGACAGTGCAAGTTCCGACGTGGCGAACTGAACGGCATCGTCGTAGCGGCCGAGTTCGACCATGGTGATGACGGTATGTAACCGATTGGCCGACTCGTGGGCCTGGGATCGCAACGATTCGGCGAACCCGCGGACCGAGTCCAATTCGCCCATGACACTTTGTAATTCGGTGTGATCGCGGATTGTCAACACAGTCGCGACGACTCGGCCGTCGAATTCGACCGGGTCGGTGTTGACGACGAGCACTCGGTTGGTCGTCACGTGCATCTCGTCGTGCACCGACAATGGTGACAGGTCCCGCATGGATTCGGGCAGGTCGGTGCGGTGCACCGGACCGGCGGGCAGGTCGAGCAACCGTCGTGCCTCGTCGTTGACGACGTCGGCGACATCGGGCGAGTCGACGCCGAACACAACAAGGCCCTCGTGAATCGAATGCAGTACGGCGTCGTTGTGCTCGTACATGGTGCGAAGTTCGTCCGGCGCCATACCGTGCGTTTGGCGTCGCAGCCGGCGACTCAGCAACCACGAACTGACAACGGCCATCGCGAGGCCGGCTGCCGTGATGCCGAGAATGATCGGCAGGCCACGCGTCACCTGCTCGCCGATACGCGCCCGCGTCACGCCCGCCGATACGCGCCCGCGTCACGCCCGCCGACACCAATCCGACGACAGTGCCTGCATCGTCGTACACGGGCGTGACGGACCGAATGGATGGACCGAGCGAACCCGCGTACGTCTCGGTGAAGGTTTCACCCGCGAGTGCCTGGTCGATGTTGCCGGAGAAGAGTTGGCCGATCAGCTCGGGGTTCGCGTGCGTGTAGCGCGTGCCATCCGGCGCCATGACGACGATGAAGTCCATTCCCGTCGCGAGTCGGATGCGTTCGGTCTCCGGTTGCAATATCGCGGTCGGGTCCGGTGAACGCAACGCGTCCGCGGTCGAGCGTGCCTGCGCCAAGCTCACGGCGATCCCGACGACCTCTTCCCTCGTTGCCGAGTCGCTGTCACGCCGGGCGTCGACGATCGCAAGGACGGTACCTGCGGCGATGACGATCGTCAGGACCAAAAGCTGCAGGACGAGGACCTGTCGCGCGAGCGAAACGCGCCCCGCCGTCACACGTCCTCGGGTCACTCGGCCTCCTTCGACACGCTGGTTCCGGTTCGAGTAACCGAGCCTTTGTGAACGTAATGAACGCAATCGTGACTCACATCACGTCCGCAGGCCAACATTCTTACTGAGGCGAAGTGATTCACCTCACTTCACCACCCGACACGGGAGTGGACACCAGATGACTACTCGCAATATTCGCCCTGATGACAACCCAGTAACTGAGAAGCCCAAGAAGAGGGACAAGACCCACTGGCTCTACATGGCGGTCATCGTCGCCGTGTTCGCGGGCATCCTGGTCGGCTGGCTAGCGCCCGACACCGGCAAATCCTTCGGCGTGCTCGGCACGATGTTCATCAGCCTGATCAAAATGATTATCAGCCCGGTGATCTTCTGCACGATCGTGCTCGGCATCGGATCGGTGAAGGCCGCGGCAAGCGTCGGCAAGGTCGGTGGCCTTGCACTCGCCTACTTCATCGCCATGTCGACCGCCGCACTTGGAATCGGCCTTCTGGTCGGCAACCTCCTGCAGCCGGGCAGCGGTCTCGACATCCCCGAAAATGCAGGGGCCGGCGCCGACTACGCCGAGACAGCGCACGGCGCGGGCGGAACGATGGACTTCTTCCAGAGCATCATTCCGACGTCGCTGCTGTCCTCGCTCACGGCAGGCAGTGTGCTGCAAACCCTCTTCGTTGCCCTCCTCGTCGGCTTCGGTCTGCAGGCGATGGGTAAGGCAGGCGAGCCGATCGTCCGTGGCGTCGGCCATCTGCAGAAGCTGGTCTTCCGCATCCTTGCGATGATCCTGTGGCTCGCACCGATCGGCGCCTTCGGTGCCATTGCGAACGTCGTCGGCCAAACCGGACTCGACGCGGTCGTCCAACTCGGCACCTTGATGCTGGCGTTCTACATCACCTGTGCAATCTTCGTCTTCGGCATCCTCGGCCTCATCCTGAAGTTCGTGTCCGGCTTCTCGATCTTCCGCCTGGTTCGCTACTTGGCGAGGGAGTACCTGCTCATCGTCGCCACTTCGTCGTCGGAGTCTGCGCTGCCCCGCTTGATCGCCAAGATGGAGCACCTCGGCGTGGAGCGCACCACCGTCGGAGTTGTTGTCCCGACCGGATATTCGTTCAACCTCGACGGCACCGCGATCTACCTCACGATGGCGTCGATCTTCATCGCCGACGCCATGGGACAGCCGCTTGCACTGTCTGAGCAGCTCGGGTTGCTCGCCTTTATGATCATCGCCTCCAAGGGCGCCGCCGGCGTCAGCGGTGCAGGCCTTGCGACACTCGCAGGCGGACTGCAGAGCCACCGTCCGGAACTCCTCGACGGTGTCGGCCTGATCGTCGGAATCGACCGGTTCATGTCGGAAGCTCGTGCAGTGACCAACTTCTCGGGCAACGCAGTCGCCACGATGTTGGTCGGCACCTGGACGAAGACGATCGACAACGACAAGGTCAAGGAAGTCTTCGCTGGCAACGATCCATTCGACGAGGAGACCATGGTCGACGACCACGGTCCGACCCCCGAGGATGACGCGAGGCCCTCGAACGAGGGACCAGCGAAAGAGAAAGCGCTGGTATAGGGTCCCGCGCTACACGTGAGTCCTTCCGGGGTGTCCAGTCCTCCGGAAGGACTCACTCGTGTGTACGGCCAGTTTGTAGGGCCGAGTTCATTCTCGGGGAACGACCTGTACACCTTCGGCTGCGACAGTGAAACCCATGAGCGGTGAACTGATCGTTTCGATCTCCGGTATCAGGACCGAAACCCTTTCCGCCGCGACCGACTTCGCCGATGCGATGGATGGTCGCGGTGTTCGGCTTTCCCTCCTGGTCGCGCCGCGGCTGCCCGACAAGTACAGGCTCGTGCGTGACGAGCACACGCAGGACTGGTTGCGCGCCAGGCGTGATGGTGGCGACGCCATCGTGTTGCACGGCTACGACCAGGCAGCGACGAAGCGCCGTCGAGCGGAGTTCGCGGCACTGCCCGCGCACGAGGCTCGGCTACGGCTCATCGCCGCTGACCGTGTCCTCGAAGAAACCGGTTTGCGGACAAGGATTTTCGCTGCACCACAGTGGTCCGCATCGGACGGAGCGATGGCAGCGCTACCCGGTGCGGGTTTCCGCGTCGCTGCCGGTCTGAGTGCGATCCACGACCTGGACCGCGGCGACTCCGTGCGCGCGCGGGTTCTCGGAATCGGTGAGGGGTTTCGAGCGGAGCCGTGGTGGTGCCGAGCGTTGGTCATGGGTGCCGGCCGGATTGCGCGAAAGGAAGGCACACTCCGGCTTGCGATCTCGGCGAAGCAGCTCGGGCGATCGGGACCGCGCCAAGCATTGCTGGACGCGGTCGATCTCGGGTTGTACCACGGCGCGAATTCCGAGGTCTACCGGTCGATGTCGGAGCCGCAGTCCCGCGCTGCCTGACCTGACATCAGCGCAATTGCAGTGCTTCCTCTTCCGGTAGTACCCGGAATTCCGTGCCCTCGGAGGCCATTTCCTTCAGCCGCGCGTAGTAGATGCCGCGGCCGGCGTCGGAGACGACCTCCTGGTGGATCGGAAACGCGAAACGTGGTGCGACAGCACGGAGGTAGTCGATCGTCTCGCTGAGCTTCATCCACGGAGCCGCAGCGGGGAGCGCGAGGATGTCGACTGCGACGTTCGGGACGAACAGTGAATCCCCTGGATGCAGCAACCTGCCGGGTTCGTCCTTCGTGCCGAGCAGATACGCGATGTTGTCGACCAACGGGATGTCCGGATGGATGACGGCGTGAGTTCCGCCCGCCCCCGTGACTTGGATGCCGCCGATGTCGAAGACGTCTCCCGCACGCACGGCTGTCCACGCCGGACCGAGTTTCGCCGCGGTCTGCGGATCGGCGTACAACTTGGCGCCGGGATTCGCCTCGACAAGCGCGGGCAGTCGATCGGTGTCGGCGTGATCGGCGTGCTGGTGGGTGATGAGGATGGCGTCGAGGCCGTCGATGCCTTCGAAACCGTGAGAGAACGATCCGGGGTCGAAGAGGATCTTCGTGTCGTTGTCCTCGACGAGGATGCAGGAGTGCCTGAAGTGACTCATTCGCATACGTACGAGTATGCGCCGGATCGTCGCTGTGGTGGACCGGTAAACTCCATGGTCGTCGAACCTTTCAAGGTTCTCCAGCGCCGAAGAACCGCAATATCGAGCGAGGAGTTTCACGTGGCCCGAGTCGTGGTCGATGTCATGCCGAAGGCTGAGATCCTGGATCCGCAGGGGCAGGCCATAGTCGGCGCACTGCCACGCCTCGGATTCGATGGTGTGTCCGACGTGCGTCAGGGCAAACGTTTCGAACTCGAAGTCGACGACAATGTCGACGACACCGAGTTGGAGAAGATCGCCGAATCACTGCTGTGCAACACGGTGATCGAGGACTGGAAAGTGACACGTCTGCCATGACCGCCAAGATCGGTGTCATCACATTTCCGGGAACCCTGGACGACGTCGATGCAGCACGCGCTGTCACGCTCGCCGGTGCCGAACCCGTCGCACTGTGGCACGCGGACGCCGACCTCAAGGGTGTCGACGCAGTTGTCGTGCCGGGTGGCTTCTCCTACGGTGACTACCTCCGCGCGGGAGCAATTGCACGCTTCGCCCCGGTGATGGGCGAAGTGATCCGGGCGGCAGGCACGGGCCTGCCGGTGTTGGGAATCTGCAACGGCTTCCAGGTGCTCTGCGAAGCCGGATTGCTGCCAGGCGCATTGACCCGCAACGAAGGTCTGCACTTCATCTGCCGTGACCAATGGCTGCGCGTCGACTCGAACTCGACGGCCTGGTCGTCGCGGTACGAGGTCGGTGCCGAGATCCTGGTGCCACTCAAGTCGGGCGAAGGCCGCTTCCAGGCATCCGAGCAGGTGCTGGACGAGTTGGAGGGCGAAGGTCGCGTCGTATTCCGGTACTCGGGCGACAACCCGAACGGCTCGCAGCGCGGAATCGCCGGTATCGCCTCGGCGAACGGTCGGATCGTCGGACTGATGCCGCACCCGGAACATGCAACCGAAGCATTGACCGGACCGAGCGACGACGGGCTCGGGTTGTTCCTTTCGGTGCTCGACTCGCTGGTGTCCGCATAACAGATGGTCGTGTCGCGGATTGACTGAGTCGACGCCGCCCGCCCGCGGCTCGTTGCTTCGACGGAACGCGTCGTTCCGTTTGCTGTGGTCGTCACGCGCGACGTCGTATCTCGGTGAATCGCTCGGTCTGGTTGCGCTGCTCGTGCACCTGGAGGGCACATCGCGCGCAGCGATCGCGGCAGCAATGCTGCTTGTCGCATGCGACTTCGTGCCAGGTCTGTTCGGGCCGCTGGCGGGTGCAATCGCCGATAGGTTCGATCTGCGTCGCGTAATGATCGGATGTGAGGTCGCGCAGGCGTTGCTGACCGCGGTCATTGCCATCTGGCTGCCGGCACTGCCAATTTTGCTTCTGCTCGTCGCAATTCGAGGTTTTGCCGCACAGATCTATCTGCCAGCATCTCGCAGTGCCGTCCCCGGTCTCGTCGACGATCGAGACGTCGAGTCGGCGAATTCGACACTCGGCGCAGGAACCTACGGACTCGAAGCAGCCGGACCACTTGTCGCTGCAGCACTTTTCGGGCTGCTCGATGTTCGCGAACTACTGCTGATCACCGCCACTAGTTATCTGATCGCTGCAGTCGTTCTTGTTGCACTCCCGAAACTACCGTCCGCTCACGTAGATATCGAGCAAGGACTATTCACATCGACGCGGGCGGGGGTCGGCTTCCTCTGGTCGGCACCGGCGATCCGGGTGATCGCCGTCGGCTTCTTCGCGATCGTCGCATTCAACGGCGTCGACGATGTGGCCTTGGTGTTTCTCGCGAAAGACTCACTGCACGGCAGTGATTCGGAGGCTGCAGCGCTGTACGCGGGTGTCGGCATAGGACTGGCGATCGGCTATCCGCTGCTGGCGCGCTACGCATCCCGCTTCCCCACGGTCGCTCTATTGATCGTGGGGTTCGGCATCAGTAGCCTCGGCAATCTCGCAACCGGACTCGCCGGTGTCGTGATCACGGCGTTGCTGATTCAGATCGTTCGAGGGCTCGGGCTGACGGCCTTGGATGTCGCAATCAACACCCACTTACAGCGAACAGTGCCCCGCGAGGTACTTGGCCGGGTGTTCGGCACGCTCTACGGTTTGGTCGGCGTCGCGGCAGGACTTTCGTATCTTTTCGGAGGCATCCTGCTCGAGTTGACCGACGCTCGAACGACTTTCGTGGTCGCTGGCGTCGGTGGGCTGCTGGTGACCGTGGTGACGGCTCTCGCGCTGCGACGTGTCAGTTCTTCGACATCTTGAACGGCGCATCGTGTTCGGTGATCAACCGTTCCATGCGGGCCTCGCGCAGCATCGCCTCCTCCTGCTGATCGCGGACGACCTTCGCCAACGTGAAGCAGCTGGTCACGAGGAACAAGGCGGTCATGATCAAGAAGCCCTTCTGCCACGGATCGATCGGCAGGTAGTAGACGCCGACAAGCGTGCCGAAGAGGCTGACGCCGAACGCGACGACTGCCTGGATGTAGAAGGCGGTGGTGTTGCGGGACTTCGCAGTTGGGGTTGTCATGCCTCAGAATTGTGCCGATCGGGGCTGATCGACACGTGAGTACGATTACTCGAGAAGGTTGGGTAGTTCCGCCGCGAGGGGGCGAGCTGCACCGCTGTAGGCATAATCTCGGTGCATGCCGCCGACAACTAACGCGACCGCAGCCCGACTGTGCACGTTCATCGACGCGTCGCCGTCACCGTTCCATGTCTGCGAGACGGTCGCTGCCCAGTTGACCGACGCCGGTTTCGTGGAGTTGGCCGAGTCGGCCGCGTGGCCAGTCGCCGAGGGCAAGTACTTCGTCGTCCGAGGCGGGTCACTCGTTGCATGGAGTACCGAGGGTGTGGCACCGCTTGCTCCGTTCCGGATCGTGGGTGGCCACACGGACAGCCCGAACCTGCGCGTCAAACAACATCCCGATCTGACCTCGGCCGGGTGGCAGTTGGTCGGACTGGAACCCTATGGCGGAGCGTGGCTGAACTCGTGGCTCGATCGGGACCTCGGTCTGTCGGGACGGCTCGCGGTTCGCGTCGGAAATGTTGTGCAGCAGAAGCTGGTTCGGGTCGATAGGCCGGTCTTGCGGGTGCCGCAACTCGCGATCCACCTGAGCGAAGACCGCAAAGGAGTGCACCCCGATCCGCAGCGCCACATCAACGCGGTGTGGGGAACCGGCACGTCGCCTGGGTTGATCGAGTACTTGGCCGCTGAGGTCGGCGAGGATGCGGATGCCGTCCTCGGTTGGGAATTGATGACGCACGACTTGGCGCCCAGTGGCGTGATCGGTGTGGAATCAGACTTGGTCAGCGCGCCGCGACTCGACAATCAGGGCACTTGCTATGCGGGAACGCAAGCGTTGCTCGCCGCGGTGCAGGAGCCCGGATCGGTCGTTCCGGTGTTGGCCTTGTTCGACCACGAAGAGGTCGGCAGTACCTCCGACCGTGGCGCGCAATCCGATCTGTTGAACACGGTGCTGGAGCGGGTCGTCCTTGCGGGCGGTGGCGGGCGGGAGGAGTTTCTGCGGACGATGTCGGAATCCGTCTGCGCCTCAGGCGATATGGCGCACGCGACGCATCCGAACTATCCGGATCGGCACGAACCTGCCCATCGCATCGCGATCAACGGCGGTCCGGTGCTCAAGGTGAACCAGAATTTGCGTTATGCGACAGACGCTTCCGGGGCCGGAGTGTTTGCCTTGGCCTGCGAGCAGGCGGGAGTTCCGTTGCAGCGCTATGTACATCGAGCAGACCTGCCGTGCGGTTCGACGATCGGTCCCATCACCGCAGCGCGCACAGGTCTGTCGACTGTCGACGTGGGTGCGGCGCAGCTCGCGATGCACTCGGCTCGTGAGCTGATGGGTGCCCACGACGTTGCCGGCTATGCGAACGCGCTCGCAGCCTTCCTAGGGCCTTCGGCCTCGTGAGTCCTTTCGGAGGTCGGGCCCTCCGAAAGGACTCACGAGCAGCTTGCTGCCTCCTGGAACCGTTTCTCGTTCTCCCGCGTCCAAGTTGAGTAGAGGACAACGGTTTACGAGGGGGAGTGATGACGGACCTGCAATTCGGGTATCGGGGGGACGATCTCGACGAGGTCGATTCGGAGGTCGGTAGCGCGCCGATCGGGTCGTCGGCTGTGCGGATCGAACTCGACGGTTTTTTGCTGCCGACCGCGGTCGAGATCAGCCGCAACTGGCACGAACTCGTGGGAGCGGCGGAGATAGGACGCGAGATCTTCGCGGCCTACAACCAGGCCGTCGCACAATTTGTCGTCGACTCGCTCAGCGCAGGCAAGCTGGAGCATCGAGGTGCTATACCGCCGCGCCGCACGCAGCACATGGTGCTGCTGGAGACCACAACCTGGGACGAGTACGCAGCCGCAAGCGACGCGATGTTCGACCACCGGTCGGTGACCGTGCACGGCCACGCCACCGACCGGTGCGAACCAGCCGTAACGGTCATGGCAGACAGGACGTCGATACTGCGGATCACCGTGTGGTCGGAATGGGCGCAGACGGCACGAGCAGGCGACATCAAATCCGAAATACTCTGGTGTGCAGACCAATTGCGCCAGCAGCAGCCCGTGTTCGCCGTGCGCGGCGACTACACGCCGTTCTCCGACGAAGAACTGGCCGCTCAGCATTCCGAGCATCGATTCGCACTGATCCGGAGCAGGCCGATCAATGGCTGAGCCACCCAGCGGAGAACAGGTCAGCGCCGCACTCGAACGGATGCGGCATGTCGCGAGTGCGTGGCGACAGGTCGCGAGCGCACTTGCCGAGGCCGCCGCAATGACCGACGACACCGAGCTGACTCGACTGCAGGCCGGGTTGTTTCAGATCGCATTCGACAAATACGCCGAGGCGCCCAGGTATTTCCGTGATCGGCTTGCGGAGGGCACTGCCGTCATGGGCCAGATCGCTGCAACGCTCTCCGACAACGCAAACGCGTACGCAATCGAAGAGGCGCTGCTGTTGCACGAACTCAACAGGATGTGGTGAGTCATGGATACTCGCGAGCAATTGATAGCTGCGATCGAATCGATAAACGCAGAGACAGAGACTGTGCGGACGATGCCTGACGATGTCCAAGAGAAGTTCGAAGAGGTTATCTCTGCAATCCGCTGGGGCGGTGGTCTCGGCGGCCTGTCATTCGGCGGCGTCTTCGGCGCTGCTGCCGGCCTCGCCGCAGCCAACGAGATCGCGGATGCGCTGTGGGAGCGTCGGGACAAGATTCACGAAGTGCTGTCGCAGGTAACAGAGAAGCTCGGTGAGATCGCCGAAGGCATCTTCGCGCCGGTCACCTTCATCGACAAGGCTGCAGTGTGGCGAGACATCAGCGCGAAAGCCGCTGAGGCATACAACTTTCAGAGCGGCACGTCGTTGCGATCCGACTGGTCCGGTATCGCCGCCGATCGATACTTCGACGCCGCATCGCGGCAGGAAAAGGCATTGAACGCGGTGCCGGCGTTGGCGACGTCGATTGCAAGCACCCTCGAAACGCTCGCTGGCAACATCCTGAAGTTCTACTCCACGGTGGCGGAGAGCTTGGCCACGTTCATCACAAACGTCACGACCAGTCTTGCTGCCATCGTCGGGAAAGGTCCACTCGCAGTGTTCGAGGCCGACGAGATTGTGAGGCTGGTAAACAGCGTCAAGGATCTCGTTATCGACGTGGTGTTCAAACTCGGACAATTGGGCCAGGAAGAATTGATCGCCGGCAACCAACTCGGATCCGCAGTGGGGTCGAACATCGGGCTCGGTTATCAATGGCCGCCCGCCGTTGCACCGGGCGCTGCCTACGATGATGCGTCAGTTGCAGATGGCTCCAACGAATGGTCCGTCAACACCGACATCCGTCTGTCCGAGAGGACGCCGCGATGAAGCGACCGTCGCAGCTGTTTATAGGCCTCGCGATCGTCACCGTGATCTTCTCCGTATTTGTGGCGTGGGCTGCTTGGGCCGTTCTATCGATCAACAGGTCCGACCCAGCACCCAAGTCGCCACATGCAGAAAAAGAACTGTGCGCCGCGGTTTCCAACTTCTTGAAAGACGGACGCGGACGCGGGCCGACGACGATCTCCACGCCCGCAGATGGCAACGAACCGATCGGCAGGGTTGGATCTTGTTACTTCATGAACGACCGCGACGAGGCGTATGCGTCTGTGCATCTGCTCAGCGAATCGGAATCGGCGGATCGGGTGTTCCCCCCGCCAGGTGAGGAAACAGTGCTCGGCAGTTCCAAGCCGGTCACCCTCGACCTTCGCTTCGGCGGGGTCAAGCTGGAGACAGTATTGGGCCCGTGGAAAGCGTGGTTCACCATCGATCCCGAGGCAGAAATCGACATGACCCGTGAGCGAATCGAGGAAGCTGCCGAGTTACTGATTCGGCTGACCGAGGACCTGCATGAATAACGACGGAGGCTATCGAAGGTCGGCTACAAAATTACCTGCGGCACTCGTCGTGCTCGTTGCGCTAGGAGCAGCGATCATGGTCGCGTTGGTCGGTTGGACGGTGTGGGTGGTCACCAGTTCGAACGACCCGTCCGTGCCCGCGCCGCGGTCGTCGAAAATCGTTCGCGACCTGTGCAATCCGATGCTCACGTTCTTGGAGGACGCGCGGTCCAACGACCTACCGTTGGTCAGGGCGGAGGTCAGCAAATACGACGACAAAGGTTTGAACGATCGCGTCGACGCACGGGCCGGCTGCTTGTTCTTCGCTGGCAGCGAGCAGATCGGAAGCATGTCGGTATACAGTTCGCCGCCGTCGTTCGAGGATCGGACGTGGCCTCCAATCGGGGACGAGGTGTTCGGCAGTTACTCTCCGACGATCACGATCGACCGACATCGGGGCTTCTCGTTGCAGACCGTGCGTGACTCGTGGGACGTCGACGTCACGATCTATCCCGAAGCAGAAATCGGCGCCACACCCGAACGCATCGACGAGGCGGCCGACCTCCTGATCCAGCTGACCGAGGACCTCCGCGAATAGTGCACAGGTGGCGGGTGTCACGCCCGCGTACTGGCGAAGCATGAGGTGTCGTGGTACCCGTCTAGACTCGACACAGGCTTCTCACCGCGGCGACGCCTTTCTTCGCCCCCTCATCGCCGGCATTGCGTCGCTGCTACACCCAACGTCGCTTCGCTCGCTCAGGTCGAAAGGACACCCACCCTCCGTGTCTACGCACGTCGATACTGTCACCACCGCCACCGCGAATCCCGATACCCCGCAGCCCTTCAAAGAGCTGGGTCTGAAGGAAGACGAGTACGCGCGTATCAAGGAGATCCTCGGCCGGCGTCCAACCGATGCCGAACTGGCGATGTACTCGGTGATGTGGAGCGAGCACTGCTCCTACAAGTCCTCGAAAGTGCACCTGCGCTACTTCGGCGAGACGACTACCGACGAGATGCGGTCGTCGATGCTGGCAGGCATCGGTGAGAACGCTGGTGTTGTCGACGTCGGTGACGGCTGGGCGGTGACGTTCAAGGTCGAAAGCCACAACCATCCCTCCTACGTCGAGCCGTACCAGGGTGCAGCTACCGGCGTGGGCGGCATTGTCCGCGACATCATGGCAATGGGTGCGCGTCCGATCGCGGTGATGGATCAACTGCGCTTCGGTGCAGCGGATGCGCCGGATACGCGTCGGGTGGTCGACGGGATCGTGCGTGGCGTCGGTGGTTACGGCAACTCGCTCGGCCTGCCCAATGTCGGCGGCGAGACCGTGTTCGACCCGTCGTACGCGGGCAACCCGCTGGTCAACGCCTTGTGCGCTGGTGTCATGCGGACCGAAGACCTTCACCTCGCCTTCGCGTCGGGTGCCGGAAACAAGATCATTCTGTTCGGCGCAAGGACGGGCCTCGACGGCATCGGCGGCGTGTCGGTGCTCGCGTCGGAAACGTTCGACGGCGACGAGACCGGCGGCGGGCGCAAGAAGCTCCCGGCCGTTCAGGTCGGCGACCCGTTCACCGAGAAGGTACTCATCGAGTGCTGTCTCGAGCTCTACCAAGCCAAGATCGTGATCGGCATTCAAGACCTCGGCGGAGCCGGCCTGTCGTGCGCGACGTCCGAGCTCGCCGCGGCAGGCGACGGCGGCATGCACATCGAGCTCGACAAGGTTCCGATGCGTGCCACAGGCATGACGCCTGCCGAGGTGCTGTCGAGCGAGTCACAGGAGCGTATGTGCGCCGTTGTCGCGCCCGAGAACGTCGACGCGTTTATGGCCGTGTGCCGCAAGTGGGATGTGCTGGCAACCGTTATCGGCGAAGTGACCGACGGTGAGCACCTTGTTGTCACCTGGCACGGCGAGACCGTTGTCGACGTGCCGCCGCGGACCGTCGCACACGACGGACCCGTCTACGAACGCCCGGTGCAGCGCCCGGACGATCAAGACGCCTTGATCGCCGCAACGCCTGATCACTTGACGCGACCGCAGACCCCCGACGAACTGCGCGCGACTCTGCTGCAGATGATCGGCAGCCCGCAGTTGTGCAGCCGCCGGTGGATCACCGAGCAGTACGACCGCTACGTGCGTGGCAACACCGTTCTCGCCGAGCACGCCGACGCAGGCGTGATTCGCATCGACGAGACGACAGGTCGTGGCATTGCACTTGCCACCGACGCGTCGGGCCGCTACACCAAGCTCGACCCGTACGTCGGTGCACAGCTCGCACTTGCCGAGGCGTTCCGCAACGTCGCCGTGACAGGTGCGACGCCGAAGGCGGTCACCAACTGCCTCAACTTCGGGTCGCCGGAAGATCCCGCTGTGATGTGGCAGTTCCAACAGGCCGTCCGTGGTCTCGCCGACGGTTGCGTCACCCTCGGCATCCCGGTAACCGGCGGCAACGTCAGCTTCTACAACCAGACCGGACAGACGCCGATCCTCCCGACCCCGGTCGTCGGTGTGCTCGGCGTCATCGACGATGTACGTCGTCGCATCCCGACCGGTCTCGGACTTGAACCCGGCGAATCGCTGATTCTGCTCGGCGACACACACGACGAGTTCGGTGGCTCGATCTGGTCGCAGGTTGTGCACGACCACCTCGGTGGAGTTCCGCCGAAGGTCGACTTCGCGCGCGAGCAGCTTCTCGCCGACGTCCTGCTCGCCGGTTCGCGTGACGGAATGATCAGCGCCGCACACGATTTGTCCGAGGGTGGGCTTGCCCAGGCGGTCGTCGAAGCAGCGTTGGCGGGCGAGACCGGTTGCCGAATCCTGCTTCCCGAAGGCGCCGACCCGTTTGTCGCGTTGTTCTCCGAATCGTCTGGACGGGTACTCGTTGCCGTACCGCGTACCGAGGAGACGCGGTTCACCAATATGTGTTCGGCGCGCGAATTGCCTTGGGTACGAATCGGTGTGGTCGATCAAGGCTCCGACTCGGTCGAGGTGCAGGATCAATTCTCGGTGACACTCGACGAGCTGCGCTCGACGTTCGAAGGGACGCTTCCCGCGATCTTCGGTGCGCACGTCAGCTGAGACAGGGGAGTACGACTTGACCGAATCCGCGCTCGTGGGTGAGGACCCGCAGAGAGCCGCGGGTGGGTCGGCGGATGACACGAGCGACGAAGCGCCGCACCATCGTTCGTGGCGATTCGACCTGACCCGCACCGCCAAACGGATGTGGCGCGTCATCGACCTGAACTTCGTCGGTCTTGTGGTGGCTGGGTTGTTCTTCGCGTGGTCGGTCACCCCGTCTTTGCTACCGCGCGACTGGATGTTTCAAGGTCTGATCAGCGGAATCAACGCCGCGATGGGCTACGGCTTCGGCTGTGTTCTGCAATGGCTCTTCCGTAGCCTCGTGTTGCCGAAACTACGGATATCCGATCCGCCGCAATGGGTTTCGAACTCTGTCCGGCTAGCGGTCGTCGTCACAGTTGTGGCCGGTTCTGCCTACATGCTGATTCAGGCGGCGCATTGGCAGCGTGAACTCACCGCACTTATGGGTATGGAAGGCACAACCACACCGGCCTATCTGCGGACCGGTGCGCTGAGTTTCGCGGTGGCCGCCGCCGTCGTCGCGGCGTTTCGCACAGTGCGCGAAATGGTCCGCTGGACAGCGAAAGCGCTGAACCGTTGGGTTCGGATCCCGCGGGCGCTCGCCCCGACGGCCGGGTTCGTCATCATGGTCTTTCTCACGGTCACATTGGTCAACGGTGTCCTGTCCACCGCGTTGTTCGCAGTGGCCAACTCGGCCTTCAGCGTCCGCAACGACCTGACCTCACCTGCCGCGGTGCAGCCGGATCTTCCCGAACGGTCGGGTAGCCCGGCCTCTCTGGCGAAATGGGAGACGCTCGGTTCGGAGGGGCGATGGTTCGTCTCGCAGGGACTCGACGCCGCACAGCTCGGATTGTTGACCGGTCGCGTTGCGCAAGAACCGATTCGGGTTTACGCCGGATTGGAGTCGGCGCAGAACCCCGAAGCGCAAGCCGAGTTGGCCGTCGCGGAGTTGGAACGAACAGGCGCGTTCGATCGGGCTGTGCTCGTGGTCGTGACCACCACCGGAACGGGGTGGGTGAACACCAACTCGGCTTCGGCGATCGAATTGATGTACGGCGGCAACTCGGCGATCGTGGCGACGCAGTACTCGTATTTGCCGAGTGTGCTGTCGTTTCTCGCCGACCGAACCAAGGTTGCCGACGCGGGCAAGCTGTTGTTCGACAAGGTGCACGAACACTGGGCTGCCCGGCCGGAGGGGCAACGACCGAAGCTGTACGTCTACGGCGAGAGCCTCGGATCGCAGGGTTCGGAAGCGGCGTTCGACGGTATCGCCGATTTGCGGACCAAGGTAGACGGTGCGCTTTGGGTCGGCCCGCCGAACTCGAATCGCATTTGGGAGCAATTCGTTTCGCGGCGTGATCCGGGTTCTCCGGAAGCCGAGCCTGTGTATGCCGACGGTTTGGTCGTGCGGTTCGCGGGCGATGCCGGCGACCTCTCGCACCCCGCGGGTCCCTGGCTCGCCCCTCGCGTTGCGTACCTGCAGCACGCGTCGGACCCGATCGTGTGGTGGTCGCCCGACCTGCTCTTCGAACGACCGGACTGGCTCAGTGAGGACCGTGGTTCGGACGTCTCACCCGACATGACATGGCGTCCGTTCGTCACGTTCTGGCAGGTCGCCGCTGACCTCACGAATGCGCAAGGTGTCTCCGACGGGCACGGTCACAACTACGGAACGCTGGTCCTCGATGCGTGGGCTGCCGTCGCGACGCCGCCGGATTGGTCGGCACAACGCATGGAGCAGATCCGGGCAATCCTGGTCATGCTCGCCGACCGAGAGCAGGACGTGAAGTGAGCCGCGATCGGGCGGAGGCGCTTGTCGCAGTGGCAACTGCGTTGACGTGGAGCAACCTGGTGCTGCCACGTCTCGGACTGGGAAGTCGCGGACGGACGGCTGCAAATGCGGTGTTTGCCACTGCCTTCGATCGAGCGATCCACGCAACCAACCCAGACCTCGCCCCAGTGCCATGGACCTCACGCGAGGGGACCGCACTCGGTGTCGCGGTCGCTGCCGTTCCCGTCGCTGGGTACGGCGTGATCGCTTCGGTCCCAACGTTGCGGGAGGCGGTCGCAGGGCATGCCGGCGAACGCCGGACTCCGCTCGAATTCGCAGAATGGATCGGGCTGCACATCCCGGTCGGCACCGTGTACGCGGAGGAAACGATCTTCCGCGGAACGTTGGATCCGCTGTCGGAGAACGTATTCGGAGTCGAAATCGGCAGCGCGGTCGCAGCGCTCATCTTCGGGCTGTGGCATATTCACCCAGCACGTGCGGCAGGTGACAATGTCGCGGCGACGGTCGTAGCTACCGCCGTTGCGGGTTACGGTTTCGGGCTTCTGCGTCGCCGTGGTGGCAGCCTTGCCGCACCCGCGTTGGTACATCTTGCGATCAACGTCGTCGGTGCCTTCACGACGCGCCTCGGTTCGGACGCGAGATGAAGCCGGCGACACCCGACCTGCGCACCAGCCTGCTGGCCGTCGCCGCCTGGCTGCACGACGAGACTCTGCCCAAGCCCCCGCGCGCTGACCTCGCGACGGCGGTTCGAGTGTCGGCACGAGCGCTTGCCAAGGATGCACCTGGGTCGTCGGTCGAGGTGCGGATTCCGCCTTTTGTTGCGGTGCAATGCATTACCGGTCCACGGCACACCCGTGGCACCCCACCGAACGTCGTCGAGACAGACTCGCGGACCTGGCTGCTCCTCGTCGCAGGCCTGCTGGACTTCGGTACCGCGCTCGATTCGGGCGCGCTCACCGCGTCGGGTGGGCGTGCGGCCGAGGTCGGTCAGTGGCTACCGCTCGTGCCGCTACCACGGCCGCCTCAGCCCTAGGCCGTTACGTCGTCTGCCTTGCGGTGGAAGCCTTTTCGGTCGTAGACGCGCGTTGCGACGGTGCCGACGACGAGGCCGGTGATGAGGCCGAAGACCGTCATCCAGAACGCGTGCAATAGACCGGAGTCGTATCTGGCGTCGTAGTAGAGGATGGCGCGCACGCCGATGAACACCTGGTGCAGCGGTTCGAAATTGGCGAGCCAGGCGAAGAACGGCGGCTGACCTTCCAGCGGGACGGTACCGCCCGACGAAGGCACACCCAGAATGATGAACAGAATCAGGTTGATGACGAGGCCGGCGGTACCGAACGCCGCCATGATCGAGGTCGCTGTAATGCCAACTGCCGCAATGGCGAAGGCGCCGTAGGCGAACAGCGTCGCGGGTCTGGTCACAGGCATGTCGAGGAACGTCGAGATGCCCAGATAGAGCCCGGACACAACTATTCCGACGACGATCATGATCACCCACTTCACGACCAGCGTGTGGAACCGCGACACGTGGACCGACGGGTTGTAGATGTACCAGGGGCCGAATTCGGCAGGTGCGAAACCGAGCTGAGCGTCGACGAGGGAACTGACGATCATCGCTCCGGTGAACCCTGCGAGCAGGAGCAGCAGTGCGTAGTAGAACGCGGCAAGTCCGTTGCCCGAACCCGCGGGCAGTGGGTTGTATTGCGCTGTCTCGATCTGGATCGGTTCGGCGAGCACCAATCGACTCGCCCCGGAGATGGGGGTCGGTGTCGGGCCCGCGTTCAATTGCGCGATGACCTGCTCGGTCAACTGCTTGCCGACCGTCGTATTGACCTGTTCCATTGCCTGGTCGTAGATCGTTGTGGCAATACTGATCGCGAACGTGCCAGCTCGTGGATTCGTCTTGACCGTGATGACGGGCTTCTCGACGTCGCCGTCGACGACGCTTGCCTGCGCGAGGATGAGCAGCCGCTTGCTGAAGTCGCTCGGAATGACGATCGAGCCGTAGATTTCGCCCTTGCGCAGCAGCGTCTGCTCTTCGGCGATACCGACCTGACGCAGGTCGACCTTGTCCTTCGGGATCCCGTCGACAAGTCCCTGCACGATCTGGTCACCGAACGTCTGACGCTGAGTCGTCCCGTCGGGTGCGACGACGTTCTCGCCTTCGTCCTGGTTGACGACGGCGATCGGGAAGTCGTGCAGGTTCTTCTGCGGGTCGAGAATGCTGTCCAGATAGAGCACCGCGAGCAGCGACATCACCAGTCCGACGACGACGACCGGTGCCAGCCACACTCGTGGGTTGCGGATCGAAGCAATTGTTGCGGCCTTAACGCTCGAGTCGTCGCTAGTCACGGGCGTGACGCTAGCATTCGACGTAGATGGCGGCCCGACGTTCCACAGGGTGTTCTCCAGAGCGTGATTTGCCCGACATTCGCGGGACGAACGCCCAGGTACACCGGGTTCATCGCGATTGGTTGGCTCGCAGTGGCGCGGATCACCCGTAGACTAGGCAAGCACCCCTCACCCAGCCGCAAAGGGAGCGCCCCGGTGACTACAGCCGATACATCGGTCGACAGTCCACTTCACCAAGCGAACGATCTTCCGGACCAGGACGAGAACGAACCCCGCGAAGAATGTGGAGTTTTCGGCGTCTGGGCTCCCGGGGAAGATGTTGCCAAGCTCACCTATTACGGTCTTTATGCGCTACAGCACCGTGGCCAGGAAGCGGCTGGCATCGCAGTCGCCGACGGGTCGCAGGTCCTCGTGTTCAAAGATCTGGGGTTGGTCAGCCAGGTTTTCGACGAGCAGACCCTCGCCGCCATGCCTGGCCACGTCGCCATCGGCCACTGCCGCTACTCGACCACCGGGTCCACGAGCTGGGAAAACGCGCAGCCGGTTTTCCGGACGACCGCGGTCGGGACCGGCTTGGCGCTCGGGCACAACGGCAACCTGGTCAACACCGGTGAACTTGCCGACCGCGCGCGCTCAGCAGGTTTGATCAATTCGCGTAGAGCGATGGCCGCGACGTCGGATTCCGACGTGATCGGCGCACTCCTCGCACACGCCGCCGCCGATCGCACGATCGAGCAGGCAGCGATGGAGCTGCTCCCCACGGTCCGCGGCGCCTTCTGTTTGACGTTTATGGACGAGAACACCCTGTACGCGGCTCGCGATCCGCACGGCGTTCGTCCGCTCTGCCTCGGCAGGCTCGACCGCGGTTGGGTTGTCGCCAGCGAAACCGCCGCGCTCGACATCGTCGGTGCGTCGTTCGTTCGCGAGATCGAGCCCGGCGAACTGCTTGCGATCGATGCAGACGGTGTCCGGTCTTCCCGGTTCGCCAATCCCGAGCCCAAGGGCTGCGTCTTCGAATACGTCTATCTGGCTCGTCCCGACAGCGTTATCTCGGGTCGGTCCGTACACGCCGCTCGAGTCGAGATCGGCCGTCGACTCGCCAAGGAGCACCCCGCCGAGGGCGACCTCGTCATTCCCGTCCCGGAATCGGGTACCCCCGCCGCGGTCGGCTACGCGCAAGGGTCCGGCATCCCGTACGGCCAGGGCCTGATGAAGAACGCCTATGTCGGGCGCACCTTCATTCAGCCGTCGCAGACGATTCGTCAGCTCGGCATTCGACTCAAGCTCAATCCGTTGAAGGAAGTCATCCGCGGTAAGCGGCTGATCGTCGTCGACGATTCGATCGTCCGCGGGAACACCCAACGCGCCCTCATCCGCATGCTGCGTGAGGCCGGAGCGTTGGAGATCCACGTGCGGATCGCGTCGCCGCCCGTCAAGTGGCCGTGCTTCTACGGCATCGACTTCGCGTCGCCTGCCGAACTGATTGCCAACGGCGCCGACACGATCGACGAAATGCTCGAAGGTGTCCGTCGTTCGATCGGCGCCGACACGCTCGGCTACATCTCTATCGACGGCATGATCGCCGCGACGGAACAGCCGCGATCTCGGTTGTGCGCGGCCTGTTTCGACGGTAAATACCCCATCGCGCTGCCGCACGAGGAAGCGATCGGTAAGAATCTGCTCGAGGGTGTGCTGACGGCGTCGACGCCTCGTAAAGTTGCACCCGCCGACGACAACGTGAGTGCGCTCAGCAGGCCTTAGTTCCCGTTTTATTTCCTTTTTCGTTTGCGCTGCGCAGGAAACGGTTCATCGGTAGATTGCGCAGAGTTGAAATTCAACCGCAATCGAGCGAGTCGACGCCGGTACCTCTGCGACTGAGCGGGCTCGGGGATCGGGGCACCGCATGGCTGGGTCGGGACAGGCTAAATCACCTCTGATCGGTACGGGCAGAACACGTACTGCCGAGCATGGCGGCAGGCGGCGACGCCACGGCACGATATCCACGGTAGGAATGCTCGGCGTCGTCGCGTTGGTCGCCGCTGGGTGTGGCTCCGGCCGCACGGACGAGGGTTCCGGCGCGGCCGACACGGGTGATGCGATCGTCGTCGGCACGACGGACAAGATCGTCACACTCGATCCTGCGGGCGCTTACGACAACGGTTCGTTCACGCCCATGAATCAGGTCTATCCGTTCCTGATGAACTTCGCACCCGGCAATCCGACGCTCGCTCCGGACGCCGCAGAAAGTTGCGGCTTCTCGCAGCCGACCGTCTACACATGCAAGCTCAAGCCGGGACTGAAGTTCGCGAACGGCAATCCGCTCACAGCGACGAGCGTGAAGTTCTCCTACGACCGAATCACCAAGATCAACGATCCGAACGGTCCGGCGTCGTTGCTCGGCCAGCTCGAAAAGACCGATGTGGTAGACGATCTCACGGTCGCATTCACGCTCAAGGCCGCAAACGACCAAACGTTCCCGCTCGTGCTCGCGACCAATGCTGGTCCGATCGTCGACGAGAAGGTGTTCCCCGCGGACAAAATCCTCGACGATGCCGAGATCGTGGAGAAGAAGCCGTTCGCCGGACCCTATTCGATCGAGAGCTACCAGAAGAATCAGCTCGTCGAGTACAAGGCGATCCCGGACTACAACGGCATTCTCGGCAAGCCGAAGACCGATGCGATCACCGTCAGATACTTCGCGACGACCGACAGCCTCAAGATCGACACACAGAACAACGACATCGATGTGGGCTTCCGTTCCTACAGCCCAACGGATCTCGAGTCGCTTGCAGGTATGGACAACGTCGTCGTCCACGAGGGCATCGGCGGCGAACTGCGCTACATCGTGTTCAACATGAATACGATGCCGGGTGATACGCCGGAGCAGAAGCTGGCTGTGCGCAAGGCGATCGCGTCGTCGGTCGACCGTGACGCACTCTCCAACGACGTCTACAAGGGAAACTATCTGCCCGCGTATTCGTCTGTGGTCGAAGGACTTCCAGGCGCAAAGCCGTCCTACAAAGAGATCTACGGCGAAAAGCCGAACAAGGAAGCTGCCGCGAAATTCCTCGCGGACGCGGGAGTTGCGACGCCCGTCGTGCTGAATCTGCAATACAACCCGGACCACTACGGCGGCAGCAGCTCCGAGGAATATGCCGCGATCAAGTCGCAACTCGACGCCACCGGGTTGTTCACGGTGAATCTACAGTCGACCGAATGGGTCACCTACCAGAAGGAACGGGTGCAGGACGCATACCCGCTCTATCAGTTGGGCTGGTTCCCCGACTTCGTCGACGCCGACAACTACCTCACCCCCTTCTTCGCGCCGAACAACTTCCTGCAGAACCACTTCGAGAATCCGGTGATCACCGATCTGTTGGTCAAGGAGACAACGGAACCCGACAAGGCCAAGCGTGAAGAGATTCTGCGTCAGGTCCAGGACGAGCTTGCCCGCAACTACATTTCGATGCTGCCGTTGCTCGCAGGCAAGCAGTTCGCGGTGTCCGGTAAGAACATCGCCGGTGTCGACGAGACGCTCGACGCGTCGTTCAAGTTCCGCTACACCGTCCTGAGCAAGAACTGACAGATGAGCGAGATGGTGGAGCCTGCGCCAGTACAGGTTTCGGACAGTCCACCACCAGGTAGCCGTAAAGGAAGGGCGGGCGCGCGCTCACGACGAGCCGCGCTCGCCCGCTACCTCCTGGTCCGACTCGCACTGATCGTTCCGACGGCGTGGATCCTCGTCACCGTCGTGTTCTTCCTGATGCGGGTGGTCGGCGATCCGATCACCGCGGCCATGGGTGGACGCATGACGGCCGAACAGATCAACGAGCGCAAGGGAGCCGCAGGCCTCAATCGCCCTATCCTGACGCAGTATTGGGAGTATCTGTCGGGATTGATGCGTGGTGATTTCGGCCGGTCCGCCGACAATCGCGAAATCAGCGAAGTGATCACCGTCTACGGTGCCGCGACGCTCGAGTTGGTGTTCTGGTCTCTGCTGATCGCCTTCGCCATCGGTATCCCGTTGGGTCGCTACGCCGCGACACATCGGGACCAGCCCGCCGATGTCGTGCTCAGACTCTTCGCGATACTTGCCTACGCAGCGCCGGTGTTCTTCGTCGGTCTGCTGCTCAAGTTGCTGTTTTCGGTGAAGCTCGGCTGGTTGCCCGGATCTGGTCGGGCGAGCACCAATGTCGAACTCGCGCTGCAGAATGTGTCGCCGAAGACCAACATCATGATCATCGACGCATTTCTCTACGGCGACATCGGTTACATCGGCGACGTGCTGAAACACGCGATACTGCCGTCCTTCGCGCTCGGGATGCTGACGGCAGGTGTGTTCCTGCGACTCGTCCGGATCAACCTGCTGCAGACACTGCGTAGCGGAAGTGTGGAAGCTGCTCGTGCGCGCGGACTTTCGGCTCGTGTCGTCACCGGTCGCCACGCCTTCAAAAATGCGTTGATTCCGGTGGTGACGGTGATGGGGATGTATATCGCCGTGCATCTCGGTGGCTCGGTACTGACCGAGACGACGTTCGAATGGAAAGGCCTCGGTTATCAACTCGCCGAGTATCTGAAGGCCCGCGATTTCATTGCGGTGCAGGGGATTGTCGCTTTCGTCGCCCTGCTCGTCGCGGTGATGAGCTTCGTCGTCGACGTTGTCGTGTCGATAATCGACCCGAGGGTGAGGTTCTGATGACCGCCGCAGCGCTCGCCAAAGAGCCCGATCTACCGCCGCCCCCTCGGGTCGAACGGCGAGGCGTACCCGGTGTCGCACTCCTGCGCTCGACCCATGGGCTGCAACGGATCACGTTGATCTTCGGGCTGATCCTCATCGCCGCGTTCGTGATCGCAGCCGTCTTCGCCCCACTGATCGCACCGTACGGGTTCGCTCAGAGCTCGGCTGACGGAGTCGATTTCGCTCGGCAGCAGGCACCGTCGGCGGAGCACTGGTTCGGCACCTCGGTCCGCGGCGAAGATGTGTTGTCCCGCGTGATCTTCGGTGCGAGAACGGCTTTGCTCGTCATAGCGTTGTCGCTCGTCTTGTCTCTGATCATCGGTGTCCCACTCGGATTGCTCTCGGGTTACATCGGTCGGTGGATCGATCGGGTGCTTGTCCTGTTCATGGACGCGATGTACGCGTTTCCGTCGCTGTTGCTCGCGATCGTCGTCTCTATCGTGGTGGCCGGCGGCAATTCGAGCGCGTTCGGCGGCGTTCTGTCGGCCGCCGTTGCGATCACCGCCGTCTTTGTGCCGCAGTACTTTCGGGTGGTCCGCAATGCCACCGTCGCGGTGAAACAGGAACCGTACGTCGACGCGGCGCGCGTCACCGGTGCGTCGACGATTCGGATCATGTTCAAGCACATCCTCGCCAACGTCACGGCGTCGCTGCCAGTCATCATCACCCTCAACGGCGCAGAAGCGATCCTGACGCTCGCCGGCCTCGGCTTCCTCGGCTTCGGAATCGAGCCGACGTCGGCGGCAGAGTGGGGTTACGACCTCAACAAGGCGCTGGCAGACGTGTCCAACGGAATCTGGTGGACCGGAGTCTTTCCCGGTGTTGCGATCGTGCTGGTCGTGCTCGGAATGACGCTGGTCGGGGAGAGCCTCAACGAAGTGTTCAACCCGATACTACGAACTCGGCGGGCAGTCCAATGACCGATGCAGCACTGACGATCGAGTCGCTATCCGTCGTATTCGCAACCGATTCCGGCCCGGTCGATGCTGTCTCCGATGTTTCGTTCGAGGTGTTTCCCGGAGAAGTGCTTGCGATTGTCGGCGAGTCGGGATCCGGCAAATCGGTGAGCTCTCGGTCCGCGATGGGACTCTTGCCGCCGACCGCACGAGTGCGAGGACTTGTTCGGCTGGGGAGCAACGAGATCACGTCGATGTCGGAACGTGAGCTCACCGCCGTTCGTGGCGGTGCCATCTCGATGGTCTTCCAAGAGCCCGGCAGCGCGCTCGATCCGTTGTTCACCGTCGGGTTCCAGATCGGCGAAGCGTTGCGTGCGCACACAGATATGGGGCGCAAGGCTGCGAAGGTAAAGGCCGTCGAGTTGTTGCGGTTGGTCGGGTTGCCCGATCCGGAGCAGCGGGTCGACTTCTACCCACACGAGCTGTCCGGTGGTCAGAAACAGCGGGTCGTCATTGCGATCGCGATCGCGTGCGAACCCAAAGTCATCATCGCGGACGAACCGACGACCGCACTCGACGTGACGGTGCAGGCCGAGATCCTCGAACTCCTTCGGGACCTGCGCGATCGAATCGGCAGCGCAATCGTGTTGATCACGCACAACATGGGCGTGGTCGCCGATCTTGCCGACCGGGTCGTCGTCATGAAGGACGGTCGCGTCGTCGAGCAGGCACCGGTGGATCAGCTGTTCGCCAGCCCGGCACAGGACTACACGCGGGCGCTTCTTGCAGCTGTGCCGCACCTCGGCACCGGCGACGAGTTGCACAAAGGTCCGGCGGTGGCAGAGTCGGAAGCCGAAGCGGTGCTGGAGATCTCGCATCTCACGGTCGAGTTTCCGGGAGCGATCGGTCGTCCCGCATTCAAGGCGGTCGACGATGTGAGCCTGAGCATCGCGCGTGGCGAGACCGTCGGTTTGGTAGGGGAGTCGGGTTCGGGTAAGTCGACGATCGGTCGATGCGTCGCCGCGCTTGCACGGCCGACGAGCGGAACTATCAAGGTGCTCGGCCAGGACATCACCGCGATGCGCGAGCGTGAACTGCGGCCGATTCGGCGTCGCTTCGGATTCGTCTTTCAGGACCCCGCGACGTCGATGAATCCGCGTCTCACCGTCGGTGAGTGTGTTGCGGAGCCGCTGATCGTGCACAAGGTCGCGAAAGGGCAAGCCCTGCGCGACGAGGTCGATCGACTGCTCGACGACGTGCAGTTGCCGCGGGCGACGGCGGCTAGGTATCCCCACGAGCTGTCGGGCGGTCAGCGTCAACGTGCCAGTCTCGCAAGGGCTTTGGCACTCAATCCCGACCTGCTCGTCGCCGACGAACCGACGAGCGCCCTCGATGTGTCCGTCCAGGCGAAAGTGCTCGAGCTGTTCGAGCAGTTGCAGCAGGAGAACAAGTTCGCGTGTCTGTTCATCAGTCACGACCTCGCGGTGGTCGACCTGCTTGCCGACCGAGTGGCGGTCCTGCGCAACGGGGCGCTCGTCGAATTGGGTACGCGCTCGGAGATCTTGCGCAGCCCGACGCAGGAATACACGCGCAGACTCGTTGCGGCAGTACCGGTTCCGGATCCCGTCGTGCAGCGGGCACGGCGTGCGCAGAACGCCGCGCTGTTCGGCGCGATCACGTGAGTGCCTACCGCGCTGGGTAGGTCTCGCCTGCGAGGTACCCGCCGACGAGCACGAACAGTTCGGTCGAGCGGTCGACGAGTTCGTCGCGGCTGATCGGAAGCGTGCCGTCGATCCAGCCCGTGATGGTCTCGTGCAGCCCACCGACGAGGTGCATGGCCGCAAAGTGTGCGCGATCGCCTACCCGTAGGGCGGTCGCAGGACCGTAGTACTGCTGGCCCGCTGCGACGACGAGGCTCGCGAGGGTATGCATCGTTTCCGAGCGGCGTGCAGCGAGTGTGGGATGGATCAGCGCCTCGGTGAACAGAATGCGCACAGTGCAAGGGTCGTCGATCAACATGTCGACGGCCGCACCGATTGCCGCCTTCGATTTGGCGTCGGCGTTGTCGGGCGCCGAGGCGACCGCCTCCAGGATCACGCGGCCGAGTTCGCCGACGATCCGATCGAAGAGCGTGGTGAGCACGGCCTCCAAGTCGCCGAAGCTTTCGTAGTAGTAGCGCTCGTTGAGGCCGGCTTCGGCGCACAGTCCGCTGACCGTGAGTTTCGCGAAACCGCGTGTGCCGACGATCTCGAGCGCTGCGCCGAGCAGGGCGTCGCGTCGTTGCGCGCGGCGATCGGCAGCAGAAACCCCACCGTAGGCACGCTTCGTGGTCGACACGACGCAATTGTGGCACATTCTCTTGCCAGATTTGCAATTCTGGGGGATGCCCTTGCCAGAATCGAACAGGAGGCAATGATGCCTGGTAAGCAGGGTTACTTCCCCGCCGACTCGATGGCCGTTCGGGTCATGAGCAAACGAGCCGTTGGTTTGACCTACGGCGAGCGTGCTCTGGTGGTCGGTGCGACCAACCCGCTGCTCTACGTCGGAACGGCCGAGAACACGAGTCACCGCGAGACGCCGTACAACCGGTTGGCGCTGACGGGTCGACTGTTCGAGGCCGTGTTTCTCGGGACGAAGGCCGAGGCCGACAGGGCTTTGCAATTCACCCGCAAGAAGCACGAACGTGTGGTCGGCGGTCTCTCCGAAGCAGCAGGGCCCAACCATCCGGCGGGCACGCGCTACAGCGCTCGCGATCCCCATCTGATGTACATGACGATGGCGTTCACCTTCGATTCCGCCGAGGCGATGCACGATCTGCTGGTCCGCAAGCTGACCGACGGTGAGCGCGAGGGCCTGTGGCAGGACTTCGTGCGCTGGGCGGAACTGTTCGGCATGCCGAGATCCGCCGCGCCGGCTACCTACCGTGAGTTTCGGGCTTCGTTCGACACCTACCTCGCCTCGGACCAACTGTTCCTCACCGCCGAAGCACGCCTGGTCGGCGCACATCTCGCAGGTGCGGAGAAGCAGAAGTACCCGTTGCCGGGTACGTTGCGGCACGGCGCACCGGTGCTTGCCCTGATCGTGCAGGGGAGTCTGCCGTCGCGGATTCGCGAGATCTACGGTCTGCGCTGGTCTTCGGCCGACGAACTGGCATTCCGAATCGCGGTCCGCACGATGCGCGCAGTGCACTTTCGACCGCGACTCGCCCCCGCGGGTCCGTTGCGCATTGCTCTGCGTGGACCGAGCGCCCCCAGCTACGCGACCCTTGCCCGCGGTGAACGTGAACTGATCCGGAGCGGACGGCCGAGTATGCCCGGTGTCGACACGACGAGAAGAGCACAAGAAACGGCCTGACGAGGGCGTTGGAAGTGCGTTGGGACCGTCGTTGCGGGCGTCGTCACGGTTCCGTCCAGGTCTCGTACAGGTCACTGCAATTACTGTCCCGAAACCCGACTCCGGTAGCGTGAGGCCGCATCTGCACGCGAACCACAGTTGGAGCGCCGACCCCATGAACGACCAGACCCACCGCCGCACAGGCGCTTCCTACGCAGCCGCGGGTGTGGACATCGAGGCGGGCGATCGGGCTGTCGAACTGTTCGCTCCGCTCGCCAAGAAGGCAAGTCGTCCGGAGGTGCAGGGTGGTCTCGGCGGCTTCGCCGGACTGTTCGCACTCAAGAGTGGTTACCGCGAACCTTTGCTCGCTGCATCGACCGACGGTGTCGGTACCAAGATCGCGGTCGCGCAGGCGATGGACAAACACGACACCGTCGGCCTCGACCTCGTTGCCATGGTGGTCGACGACCTCGTCGTCTGCGGCGCCGAGCCGCTGTTTCTGCAGGACTACATCGCTGTCGGCAGGGTTGTGCCCGAAAGGGTCGCGGAACTCGTCGGAGGCATCGCTGAGGGCTGTGTGCGGGCAGGCTGTGCGTTGCTCGGTGGCGAAACGGCCGAACATCCAGGCCTGATGGCAGACGGCGATTACGACCTGTCCGCAACGGGCGTCGGCGTTGTCGAGGCCGACCAGGTACTCGGGCCCGACCGCGTTCGTCCCGGCGACGTCGTGATCGCCATGGGATCGTCGGGACTGCATTCCAACGGCTACAGCCTTGCCCGCAAGGTGCTGCTCGAGATCGACAGGATGTCGCTGAGCGCCCACGTCGAAGAATTCGGTCGCACGCTCGGTGAGGAACTGCTCGAGCCGACGAAGATCTACGCCAAGGACTGCCTCGCGTTGATCGCGGAAACCGACGTTCGGACGTTCTCGCACGTGACCGGCGGCGGCCTGGCCGCCAACCTCGCCAGGGTCATGCCGAAGGGTCTGGTCGCCGAGCTCGACCGCGGCACCTGGAATCCCGCACCCGTGTTCAAGATGATCGCGCAGCGTGGTCGCGTCGAGCGCGCAGAGATGGAACGCACGTTCAACATGGGCGTCGGCATGGTTGCCGTCGTGGCACCGGAGGATGTCGACCGGGCCCTGGCAATTCTGACGGCACGACACATCAAGTGCTGGACGCTGGGAGCGGTCAAGAAGGCGAACACCAAGACACCGGAAAAGGCTGACGGTGGCGACCGCGCTCTGCTCGTCGGAGACCACCCGAGGTTCTGAGAAGATTCGCCGCAGATCGAGAGTTCGATCACGGTGGATGTGCTCGAGAGAGTCCAGAGATGAAATGAGGGGGAAGCCGACCGTAGTCGGCTTCCCCCTCATTCATTCGAAGGTCAGCGACGCCACTCTTCGTACGCGTCGTCGTCGTCCCAACGGGAACGTGTGTCGGGCTCGTCTGGCGGCCTGACAGTATTCCGGTGCGAGATGGGTGAACCTCCTCCAGAGAGCTCTCGCTGCAAGCTGTCGAAGTCGGTGGATGGTGAGCTGTACTTGAGCTCACGTGCAACCTTGGTCTGCTTTGCCTTAGCCCGGCCGCGGCCCATGGCTAACCCCCTCGCGCCTTTGCGGGGCGGCCTGGGGAATTTGGCGGCCCCGTTTGAGTGTGTATTTTCCTGAGACACACTCTAGCGTGCAAATCGCAGTCGCGCTTCCACGACTGCTCGGGTCGGCTGGATCGCCCGCGTGTCACAGGTCCAACACGCCAGGAATTGCCCTGATCGTGCCGACCCTGGCCCCGCCACCGAGTACCGGCCGGGCTGCGAGGTCGGTGAGCACGTCACCGCCGTCGACGCCGATTCTGCCAAGGATCGCTGCGGTCATCGGTACCCGCGCACGCTCGCCACCGTCGTCCAATTTCAGTGCAAACGCGGTCCCGTCGGGCAGTGCACCTGCATGAACACCATCGGCACCCGCCTTGCAGAACAGTCCGGCCACCGCCGACATCAACGTCAGGTCGTCCTCGTCGGTCCCGCTCGCAACAGCGGGATGCGCGCGGATCGCGTCGGCTACGGCTCGTTCGTTGCTTTCGGGCGCAGCTGTGACGAGCGCCGCGAAAGCTCTCGCGAGATTGACCAACGACACAGGCACGATCGGCAGCCCACACCCGTCGATTCCCAGCTCGGTCTCGGGTTCACCGGTCAGCTCGGCGATCGTGTCGACAACCGCCTGCTGCAGGGGATGCCCCGGTTGCAGATAACTGTCGGTCGGCCAGTCGTTCGCTACGCAGGTCGCCAGCATTGCGGCGTGCTTGCCCGAGCAGTTCATGTAGATCCGCTTGGAGCGGGCGCCGTTGGTCAGGACAGCGGCACGCGCGATTTCGTTGGTCGGCAGGTCTGCAGGGCACTGCAAGTGGTCCTCACGCAGTCCGTGCCTGGCGAGCAGGCCGCGGACGAGGGCAAGGTGGGTTTGCTCCCCTGTGTGCGACGCAAACGCGATGGCGAGCTCGGCGGTGCTGCTCGGGACGAACCCGTTACGCAGCATCGCAACGGCCTGCATCGGCTTGTTGCAGGATCGCGGGAAGATCGGCGTGTGGACCCTACCGACCTCGATGTCGATCTCGCCGTCGGGCCGCAGCACGACGAACGATCCCCGGTGGACGCATTCCCTGAAGCCGGATCGGACGACTTCCACAAGTTCGACGCTCATCTGGATCGGTCCTTCCGCCTGTCCATCCGGCGCAGTGCCGCATCGACCAGGTAGCGAGACCCATCGGACAACGACGGTTCGTCGAGCAGGCGCGCGAGGCGGTCCGCGTCGGTCGCCACGAACAGATCGCGGACGGTGACCCCGTGTGTCGGGATGTCGACGATTTCGATGCTGTCGCCCGCCGAGATCGTGCCCGGTTCGAGCACACGAAAGTAGGCGCCGACGTCCGCGCGTTCGGCAAACCGCCGCACCCAGTGCTTCTCCCCGGTCCAGATCTGAAAGGTCACGCACGGTATCCGCGGTGCCGTCGCCTCTAGCAGGACGTTCCCGATCCGCCACCGCTCACCGATCACAGCGTCGGTGACGGAGATTCCGCTGACCCGCAGATTTTCGCCGAACCAGCCGGGAGGTACCGGTTTGCCGAGTTCGTCGGACCAGCGCTGCACCTCGTCCTCGCCGTACACGTAGACAGCCTGATCGAGCCCACCGTGATGTTTCGTGTCGCAAACGTGGTCGCCTTCGGGTCCGAGCGGTTCGATCCGCACGGGGCCGGCTACGGGCCGCTTGTCGATGGCGGTGATCGGAATCGCACGAGGCTGCGGGATGTCGGCGAATACGACGCAGACGGCCAAGACGTTTCCGACGTTTCCTTCGCTTCTGACCCGCGCAGTCACCGTCCGCGGAGCCGATCGATCGCAGCGCGTCCCGCTTGGACCTCGTCATGAGCCGGAACGGAGTCGGGATCGATCGACGCTGCACACGGACCCGCGTCGAGTTGGGTCTCGACCGGCACGGAACGCTTGATCAGTGCCAGCGCGATCGGGCCGAGTTCGAAGTGGTCGATGACCGTGCCGGTTCGTCCGACGCTGCGTCCGCCTGCGGTCACCGCGTCACCGGGCGCAGGGCGACCATCTGCCGAACCGTCGAGGTGCAACAGCACCAGGTGCCGTGGCGGCTTGCCGAGATTGTGCACCCTGGCAACGGTTTCCTGACCTCGGTAGCAGCCTTTGTCGAGGTGCACAGCGCCGCCGGCGTCCACGCCGCCGATCCAGCGGACCTCGTGCGGGATCGTGCGGTCGTCGGTGTCGATGCCGAGGCGTGGTCGCAATGCTGCGACGCGAAGAGCTTCGAACGCCCACATACCCGCAGGCGCAGCACCCGCTCCTGTCAATCGGCTCCACCACTGCGCAAGGTCGCCACGCGGGACGATCAGGTCGTAGGAATGGGGGGTCGGCCACGGCATCGCGCGGATGAAGCCACCGCCCGGCAGCGCAGTGGCTTCGTAGATGCCAGGCAACGCGTCGATGCCGAGCGCAGCGGTGATCGCCGGGCTTGCGGCATCGGGTCCGATGAGGCTCAGAACGGCGAAATCAGGAGCTCCGGACGGTTCGGCTTTCGCCCAGAACACCATCTTCTGCAGGAAGGCCAGCAACGCGGGTCCGGTCTCGGCTTCGGTGTCGATCCACAGGGTGCCGTCGAGGTCGGTCATGACGAAGTGCTGCTCGACACGACCGTTGAGGTCGAGGCTGAGATTTTCGGCCGTTCTGCGATCCGGCAGGGCGGCAACGTGCTGGCTCGAGATCGTATGCAGCCACGTCAGCCGCTCGGCGCCGGTGATCGTGAGCACGAAGCGATGCGATCGGTCGAGCACAGCAACAGCTTGTGCAGCCGCCCGCTGCTCGGCGAAAGGATCTCCGTAATGCCAGGCGACTGCGGCGTCGGGTGTTTCCGGTGCGCCTGGGACGGCGCCTGGTGCCACGAGCAGAACACTCGGGGGGACTAACAACGATTCCACCACCTCTCCATTGTAGAGGTGCGCAGGCCTACCGCTCGTGAGTCCTTTCGGAGGGCGGGACCGCCGAAAAGACTCACGAGCGGCGGAGCCGCCTAAATTCCGAGCCGGCCTGACAGCACCGGCCACGACTTCTTCAGCTCGTCCTCCCAATACCCCCACGAGTGCGTTCCGCTCGGGGGGAAGCTGTACGTTGCCGGGATACCGAGCTGGTTCAGCTTGTTCTCCAGGTTGTGGCTGCAGTAGTTGACAACCGCCTCGATGACGCCGCCGACGATGACCTGATTGGCCAGCGATGCGGGCGCATTTCCGTTCTGCACCAAAAGATGTGGATCGGTCAGCGTCTCGTGCGCGCCTGGCAGACCGTTTCCGTTCGAGATGTAGAGATCGATGCCTCGCAACTTCTCGGCGTTGATAAGAGGGTCGTTCGCGGCCCACATCGGGTCGTTGGGTGGGCCGTACATGTTTTCGTAGTTGCCGCCACCGCGTTCGACGGTGAGTTTCAAGAACTGCTGGCCGAGGGGGTCGGCGATCTGTGCGCACCCGCTGTAGGCGGCGACGCTCTCGTACAACGTCGGCTCGGACTGGGCAAGCGAAAGTACGGACGTTCCCGACATCGAAAGGCCGGCAATCGAGTTCTTGCCGTTCGTGCCGAGCGCCGCGTCGATGATCGGGGGCAGTTCTGCTGTGAGGAAGGTCTTCCACTTGTTGACGCCGAGAGCCGGGTCAGGATTACGCCAGTCCGCGTAGTAGCTCGCGATGCCACCGATCGGCGAGACGACATTGATGTTCTTGTCGGACAGGAAATCGAAGGCGTCCGTCCGAGCCTGCCACGACGCGTCGCCGACGCCGGCGTCGAGGCCGTTGAGCAGGTACAGGGTCGGCCGCGGCACGCTGGTGTCGTGTGGTCGCTGGACCTCGACAGGGAAGGTCCTGTTCATAGACCCGGAATGCACGTAGATGATCAGGTCTTGCGGTCCTTTGGACTCGACCTTCTCGACGTAGGAGCCATTCGCTGAGGTGACCTTGGCGAGGAGAGTGCCGTCGGCTACCGGATCGGCCGCTGCTGTGCCGATGCCCGCCAGCGGGAGCAGCGCCAACGCTGCGCCGCCGACCACGAGCTTTGCGGCTATCGACGATAGTCGGATCGGTCCATACATCTGCTGAGTCCACCTAACCTTTGGTTTGCCGGATAGTAAACACGACCCGACCTTCTCCGCTTGGCATCGTACGGTCAATAACGCGCGAGCGGGTCGCGGCACCACGCCTCTACCCTTGGGCTTATGGCTGATCGAGTACTAGTGACTCTGGACGGTGTTGTCCGAGACCCCGACGCTCCGCTGCTGTGCGCCGACGACCTTGCCGCTGTGCGCGGCGACGGGGTCTTCGAGACACTCCTCGTGCGCGCAGGCCGACCGTGCACGATCGAGTTGCACCTTTCGCGCCTGCAGCGGTCGGCCGAGGCGCTCGATCTGCCCGAGCCCGACGTCGTGAAGTGGCGAAACGCCGCGGAGCTTGCGGCGAAGCAGTGGGGGACCGAGGCGGAGGGCGCGATGCGACTCGTCTACAGCCGAGGTCGCGAATCCGGGGGCGACCCGACCGCGTTCGTCACCGTTGGACCGCTTGCCGAGCGGGTGCAGCGGGCTCGCGCCGACGGCATTTCGGTGATGACGCTCGCGCGTGGCCATTCGACCGAGCTCGGTCAGACAGCGCCGTGGCAGCTGTTGGGTGCCAAGACGCTGTCCTACGCGACGAACATGGCCGCACTGCGGTTCGCGGCTCGCTACGAGGCCGACGACGTGATCTTCGTGAGCAGTGAGGGTCGCGTTCTGGAAGGTCCGCGGTCGACCGTCGTGATCGAGCGAGGCAGGACGTTGATCACGCCGCCCGCAACGCAGGGAATTCTTCCTGGCACTACCCAACGCGCGCTGTTCGAGGTGGCCGGGGACGCGGGCTTCGCGTGTAAGTACGCACCGCTGTTCCCTGCCGACCTCATCACCTCGGACGGGGTGTGGTTGCTGTCGAGCGTGACCCTCGCCGCACGCGTGCACACCCTCGACGGGTTGGTGATGCGACGGTCTGCGCGGGCGGACGAGATCGTCTCACTGGTCGACGTGGCTGTCGAGTCGATTGGGGCATCGAAGTAGGCCTGATCTGTGCGGTAAGGATCACGTCCGCTTCTCGTCGAAAAGGGTTCCTGCCTGCTACTGCCTGTAGTACGTTGTGTGTAGTAGACGACGGCAGGAGCAGGCATGGACGCCTTGGACATCTCCCGGTGGCAGTTCGGCATCACAACCGTCTATCACTTCATCTTCGTCCCGCTCACGATCGGTCTCGCCCCGCTGATCGCGGTGATGCAGACGGCCTGGGTCGTGACCGGCAAGGATCACTGGTACCGACTGACCAAGTTCTTCGGCAAGCTGTTCCTCATCAACTTCGCTCTCGGCGTCGCAACGGGCATCGTGCAGGAGTTTCAGTTCGGCATGAACTGGAGCGAATACTCCCGATTCGTCGGTGACGTCTTCGGCGCTCCGCTCGCTCTCGAAGGTCTGGTCGCCTTCTTCCTCGAGTCCACGTTTCTCGGTCTGTGGATCTTCGGCTGGCACCGACTCCCGAAACTTGTTCACCTGGCAACGATTTGGCTCGTCGCAATCGGAGTCAACGCCTCCGCGTACTTCATCATCGCGGCCAACTCCTTTATGCAGCACCCCGTCGGTGCGCGGTACAACCCGGAAACCGGTCGGGCGGAACTGACCAGCATTTGGGAATTGCTCACCAACAACACTGCGCTGGCGGCCTTTCCGCACGCGGTCGCCGGTGCGTTTCTCACGGCAGGCACCTTCGTCGCAGGCGTTGCCGGGTGGTGGATGGTCCGCGGCCTCAAGCACCCCGACGGCGAGGGTGCGACGATGTTCCGCCCGGTCGCTCGCCTTGCGATGGGCGTCATCGTCGTCGCGGGTGGCGCACTCATCTACACCGGTGACGTGCAGGGCAAGCTGATGTTCGAACAGCAGCCGATGAAGATGGCGTCGGCAGAATCTTTGTGCCACAGCGAGACCGATCCGAATTTCTCGGTTCTCACGGTGGGAACGCACAACAACTGCGACAGCGTGACGCACTTGATCGAAGTACCCGGTGTCCTGTCGTGGCTCGCAGAGGGCAAGTTCTCGGGCGTCGATCTCAAGGGCGTCAACGAGCTGCAGCAGGAGTACTCCGAGAAATACGGTCCTGGCGACTACCGGCCGAATCTCTTTGTCACCTATTGGTCTTTCCGAATGATGATCGGCCTGTCGGCAGGTTCGTTCCTGCTTGCACTCGCCGGCCTGTGGGTCACCCGCGGCGGGCGCGTCCCCCATCAGCGCTGGTTCGGTTGGCTCAGCCTCGCCGCGATACCGACCCCGTTCCTCGCCAACAGCGCAGGCTGGGTGTTCACCGAGATGGGCCGCCAACCGTGGGTTGTTGCGCCCAATCCCACAGGGGTCGACCAGATCCGGTTGACCGTTTCCCAAGGGGTGTCGGGGCATTCGTCCGCGACGGTGATCGCGTCGCTCGTGACGTTCACGGTGATCTACGCGGGACTCGCTGTCGTCTGGTTCACGTTGATCAAACGTTACGTCGCCGCAGGTCCGTCCGAGCACGACAAACACCCTGGCGCACCCGAACCGGCCGATCCCGATGGGCCGAAACAACTTTCGTTCGCGTACTAGAAACTGCTGGTCCACAGCACTGCAAAGGAGCCGTGATGGGAATACAAGAGGCGTGGTTCGTCGTCATCGCCGTACTGTTTCTCGGCTATTTCGTGCTGGAGGGATTCGACTTCGGGGTCGGCATGCTGTTCCCGGTGCTCGGTCGAACCGACACCCGGCGACGGGTGCTGCTCAACACCATCGGACCGGTGTGGGACGGCAACGAGGTGTGGCTGATCACCGCTGGTGGCGCCCTGTTCGCGGCCTTCCCCGAGTGGTACGCAACGATGTTCGCCGGCTTCTATCTGCCGCTGCTGCTCATCCTTGTCGCGCTGATCCTGCGGGTGTGCGCCATCGAATGGCGCGGCAAGATCGACGACCCGACCTGGCGTCGGCGATGCGATCTAGGCATCATGATCGGGTCGTGGGTGCCTGCGATCGTGTGGGGCGTCGCCTTCGCGAACCTGGTTCGCGGCGTAGCTATCGACGCCGACAAGCAGATGACGTCGAGCCTTTTCGATATGTTCGGTCCGTACGCATTGCTCGGCGGTATGACGTTCGCACTTGCGTTCGCGCTGCACGGTGCCGTTTTCATTGCGCTCAAGACCAGCGGCGAAGTTCATGCCGATGCCATGAAAGTCGCACAGCGACTGACTCTTCCAACTCTGGCGGTGATCGGTGTCTTCGTGATCTGGACCCAGACCGCGTACGGCAAGACCTGGACGTGGGCGTTGGTAGCGGCCGTGCTCGCAGCGTTGCTCGGCGTGATCGCGACAATCAGGGCAAATCGTGAAGGCTGGGCCTTCACGTTCAATGCCATTGTGATACTTGGCTTCATCGGGTTGCTGTTCGCTTCGCTCTTTCCGAACGTGATGCCGTCCACCACCGCAGCCGAGTACGGATTGACGATCTACAACGCCTCGTCCAGTCCGTACACGCTGAAGGTGATGAGTTGGGCCGCAGCCTTTTCCGCGCCGGTCGTGCTGCTGTACCAGGGCTGGACGTATTGGGTCTTCCGGCAACGGATCTCGACCGAGCAGATTCCACCGTCGATCGGTCTGAAGTTGGGTAGCGGGAAGTGACCGCCGCCGTCGAGAGTCGCATGCGCGGTCCGATCGACCCGCGCCTGTGGCGGTACTCGCACGCGGCGCGCAAGTACTTGGTGCTGAGCGTTGCGCTGTCGGTGCTGATCACCGCGGCAATCATCGTCTCGGCCTTGGTGATCGGTGCACTGCTCGCAGGAATCATCACCGAACCAGGTGAGCGGACGGCCGAGTCGTGGACCTTGCTGCTGTCGATTCTCGGCGCAGCGTTCGGGATACGAGTCGTCGGGGTGTGGCTGCAGGCCCGTCTCGGACACCGCTCCGCATCGCACGTCGTCGCCGACCTCGAAGGCGAAGCGCTTGCCGCTGCAGTCGGCCTCGAGCCTCGCGAACTCGATTCGCGGCGAGGCGAACTCGCGACGGTGCTGACCCGCGGCATCGGCGATCTACGGCCCTACCTGTCCGGTTACCTGCCTGCACTGATCCTCGCCGTCATCGTTCCGCCTGCGGTGCTCGTCGTCATCGCGACGCAGGATCTGATCTCGGCTGCGATCATCGGTGTGACGCTGCCACTGATTCCGCTGTTCATGATCCTGATCGGTCTGCTGACCCGCGGTAAGTCGCGCTCTACGCTCGAGGCGATGTCGACGCTGTCGTCCCAACTGCTCGACCTGCTTGCAGGCCTGCCGACCCTTCGCGCACTCGGTCGCGAACAGGGACCGCAGGCCCGGGTCGAGGAACTTGGCGACGCACATCGGCGAACTGCGATGTCGGCGTTACGAATTGCGTTCCTGTCCTCGGCGGTTCTCGAGCTGCTGGCGACCCTGTGTGTCGCCCTCGTTGCGGTCAGCATCGGCTTGCGGCTCGTCTTCGGCGAGATGGGACTGCAGGCCGCGATCATCGCTCTGATCCTGGCACCGGAGGTGTATCACCCACTCCGGTCGGTAGGCGAACGATTCCATGCTGCAGAAGACGGAATGGCTGCGGCAGAAAAGGTTTTCGGAGTTCTCGCTGCGCGCGAAGCCACACCGAGCGCAGGCGAGCGCAGGCCCGCTCGCCTGAACGGAATCATCGAGGTCGGCGGGCTCGGTGTGCGCTCCCGCGATGGCTTCGCGCCGAACGAATTCGGTGCTGTCTTTCGCCCAGGTTCGGTGACGGTGTTGACCGGTGCCAACGGCAGCGGTAAATCGACAGTGCTGCAGGCGGTTCTGGGTCTCGTAGCACCGGACCGCGGGTGGGTTACGGTCGACGGTATCGACGTCGGCGAACTCGATCGGGCGTGGTGGTGGGACCACATCGCATGGCTTCCGCAGCGTCCGGTACTTGTGCCTGGAACGTTGCGCGAAAACCTCGAGCTCGTCGGTGAACCCGGCGTCGACCTCGATCGCGTATGTGCGGCAACAGGGTTCGACGCCGTCCTCGCCGAGTTGCCGGACGGCTGGAACACGGTTGTCGGGTCGGGCGGGGTCGGGCTGTCGCTCGGGCAACGGCAACGGCTCGCGCTCACCCGAACACTCGTGTCGGCCAAACCGATTCTGCTGCTGGACGAGCCGACGGCGCACCTCGACAGTGCAAGCGAGGCAACGGTACTCGAATCGATCGTTCGGTGCGCCGATGTCGGCGCGACCGTCGTCGTCGTGGCACACCGTCCGTCCGTACTTGCCGCCGCGGACGTGATCGTCGAGGTAGGCAGGCACACCGTGAATGCGGAGTCCACGCTCCAAGGGGAAGGGATCTGACATGAGCACCGACCCGCTGTGGCGCGCTCTGGCTCTGCTGCAATTGCAGCCTCGCCGGATCGCGACCGCGGTGGTGTTCGGAGCGGTCGCACTCGGCAGTGGCTTGGCGTTGGCGGCTTTGGCAGCGTGGTTGATCGCACGAGCCTGGCAGATGCCGCCGGTGCTCGATCTGACGGTGGCCGTCGTTGCGGTACGTGCGCTCGGAATTTCGCGAGGGGTGTTTCGCTATCTGGAAAGACTGGCGAGTCACGACACCGCGTTTCGTGGCATGACTGCTGCTCGAACGAACATCTATCGCCGCCTGGCGACTGGTGACCCTGCGGCGGTGACGGGTGTGCGACGCGGTGTGTTGCTCTCACGAACCGGCGAGGACATCGATACGGTCGGCGCGGTCGTCGTGCGCGGGATCGTCCCCATGGCTGTTGCGGTTGTATTGTCCTTCGCCGCAATCGGATTGCTGGCCACCATCTCTTTGGCGGCAGCGGGAATTCTCGCTGTGTCTCTCGCCGTCGCGGGCATCGTCGCGCCGTGGCTGGCGACCAGCGCAGCCCGGACTGCGGAACTCGCGGGCATGGCTGCGACCGCGGAGTATGCCGAACACGCTGTCGCCGCACTCGACCATGGTGCCGAGTTGCGGGTTGCGGGCAGGTTGGACGCCGTCGTCGAAGCGGCGCGGTCAGCGAGTGCGGAGGTTGCTGCGGCCACGGACAGAGCGGCGCCACGCGCGGCGTTCGCGGCGGCCGCGACACCGTTGGCGACCGGGGTGAGCGTGCTCGGATCGCTGCTCATCGGCGTTGTTGCCTACGACGGCGGCACGATGACGCCGATGGCGCTTGCGATACTGGTGTTGCTGCCCTTGGCCGCGTTCGAGGCAGTCGGACCGCTCCCGGTCGCCGCGCAGGCGGTCAGCCGAGCGCGGATAGCGGCGGGACGTATCACGGCCCTTATCGACACGGCCCTCATCGATACTGCGTCGACGACGAAGGTCGGCACCAGCAGAGCTTCCGTCGACGATTGGGTCCTGCGCGCTCGCGGGCTGCGTGCAGGTTGGTCGACCTGTCCCGAAAAGTCCACCAGAGCAATAGATCTCGATCTCGCCCGCGGCGCGCGGGTCGCGATCACCGGCCCAAGCGGAGTCGGCAAGACGTCGTTGCTGATGACGCTCGCGGGATTGCTGCCTCCCGTCGAAGGTCGGCTCACGTTGGGTGGCACGCCCATCACCGACCTCGAGGCAGCGAGCGTGCGACGCGTTGCGACGTTTTTCGCGGAGGACGCCCACCTTTTCGACACCTCTGTGCTGGAGAACTTGCGTGTGGCGCGAGGTGAGCTGAGCGCGGACGAGGCCGAGACGGTAGTGCGTTCGGTTGGCCTTGGTGACTGGTTGGACGGCTTGTCGAACGGTCTCGATACGGTCCTGACCGGTGGCGAGCGGGCCGTATCCGGCGGTGAGCGCCGCCGCATCTTGCTTGCCCGTGCGATCTGCTCGCCCGCCGAGGTGCTGCTACTCGACGAGCCGACCGAGCACCTCGATGCCAAGGCCGGCGCCGACCTGCTGACCGCTTTGCTGCAGCGCGGTTCCGGATTGGTGCACCCCCGTCGCACCGTCGTCGTCGTGACCCATCACCTTCCCCGGGATTGCACCCCTGACCAGGTGCTTTCTCTCGATTTCGCGGACCGCGAAAATACGTTGCCGAACGCGGCGGAGGCACGTACTTTCGTGAGTACACAAGAGAGGAGGTGGTCTGGAGTTGGTTATCCATAGGACGCGTGAGGTGGCTGTCAGCTAGCCGCTACCGCTGACGGATTCTTCTCCGCGCGAGCGGCTAGCGAATCCAAGGCAGCTACCCGGCCCCCGAGCCTCCGGTCTTGTCCAGACCGGAACCTGCGAACGACGTTCACGTCTTCGTCGGTATGGCTCGGGGGTCGTTCGCATTTCCGACACCTGCTCGTCAACAAAGGGTTGACGATTGGTGGATCGTCAACTTATGGTTGACGCATGACGAAGCCAATCAAGATGACAAATCCGGTCCGCCTCGACGATCTGATCGAGGCCATCAAGCAGATCCATGACGACGTGCTCGATCAACTGTCGGATGCCGTGATTGCGGCGGGCGCCCTCGGCGATGTCGCCGACCACCTGATCGGCCATTTCGTCGACCAGGCCAGGCGTTCCGGCGCTTCGTGGACCGACATCGGCAGGAGTATGGGCGTCACCAAGCAGGCTGCTCAGAAGAGATTTGTTGCCAAAGGTGAGACGCCGGACCTCGACCCGAAGCAGGGCTTCAGCAGGTTCACTCCGCGCGCGCAGAACGTGGTGATGGCGTCGCAGAACGAAGCGCGCGCAGCAAGCAACGACCACATCGGCCCGACGCACATTCTTCTCGGCCTACTTGCCGAGCCGGAAGGCCTCGCCGCAATGCTCCTCGAGTCGCACGGTGCAACCCTGGCGGCAGTGCGCGAGAAGGCCACGGCGATGCTGCCGACTGCCGTTGCAGACGTTCCCGAGTTGATTCCGTACGACGCGCAGGCCAAGAAGGCGCTCGAGCTGACCTTCCGCGAGGCATTGAGGTTGGGGCACAACTACATCGGCACCGAGCACATCCTGCTTGCGCTGCTCGAACTCGAAAACGGCAGCGGGCCACTTTCGGAGCTCGGTGTGGCCAAGGCCAAGGTCGAGTCGGACATTGTCGAAACGCTGAACGCGCTGATCGTGAGCAGTCGCAACGCGGGCGAGTGACTTCGTCGGCGAGGCTCTCTTTCATTTCGCGTTGAAATACCGCTAGTATCCGAAACCATGACGCTATTCGGAAACAGCTATCCACGCATCGATCTGTCGGACTCGATCGTTTTGATCACCGGTGGTGGCCGGGGGATCGGTCGCGCAACCGCGGAACTGTTCGCAGCGAAAGGCGCGAGAGTTGTCCTCGCCGACGTCGATCTCGCAGCGGCCGAAGTCGCAGCGGGCGCAATCGGCGGTTCGGCCACAGCGTTGCAGCTCGATGTGCGTTCCCGCGACGACTGGGAGAAGGCTGTTGCCGAACTCGGTCGGGTCGATGTGCTCATCAACAACGCCGGTGTGATGCCGGTGGCGGCGTTTCTCGACGAGACGGACGCGATCATCGAAGCAACGATGGACATCAACGTGCTCGGGCTGAGCCACGGCATGCGCGTCGTGGTGCCCGGCATGATCGATCGAGGCTACGGACACGTGGTCAACGTCGCCTCGCTTGCGGGCAAGATTCCGATCCCCGGGCTCGTCGCCTACAACGCGAGCAAGTTCGCAGCCGTCGGACTCTCGGCCGCTGCCCGACTCGAGTTCGCGCCGCACGGCGTCAGCGTCAGCACCATTCTGCCGTCGGCGGTTCGGACCATGCTGTCCTCCGGTATCGAACTCGGCCACGGTATGCCTACCGTCGATCCAGAGGACGTTGCGGCTGCCATCGTCGCGACCTGTCGTTCACGTAAGGCGGAAACGCCTGTGCCGGGCTATCTTTCGGCGATCGACCTCGGCCTCGCGGTCGCGCCCGAGCGACTGCTGAACCTGGTTCGCAGCCTTGCGGACGGAAACCGTGCGCTCACAGGCGTCGATCATTCGGCACGGGCTGCGTACGAAAGCCGAGTCCTGTCGGTAACGGACCAGAGCTAGCCGATGTAGCGCGCGAGCCGAGCAGACAACCTCGGCACGAGCGGTCCGTCGGCTACGACACGTTCCTCGACGTAGGCCAAGTCACCGCCTTCGACGATGCCGTAGAGCCGCTTCGCGCCGCCGACAACCGCGGCGGACTGACTGCGAATCACCACGTCCGTCGCCAACTCCCACGACGACTGCGTGAGCGCCTGGCCGTAGTACAACTCGACGATCCCCGAGCTGTGGGTCAGTAGCAGCTCGACGACCTCGTTCTCCTTGGTGCCGTCACCGCTGACGCGCCAGAAACCGGTCTCGCGAAGGTCGGGGCGCACGTAGGCACCGTCGGCATCGAGGACCCAGGATCGAGATTCCCAATTGAGGTAGTCGCCGCCGTCGTGGGACACCACAACCTGCTGCCCGAAGCGGTAGTCGCCGGTCTCGGGATCGTTGCCTTCACCCTCACCGCGCCAGACACCGACCAGGGGGAGCAGCGCGAGCATCGCGGGGTTGATGTCCGGACCGAGTCGCAAATTCGCTGTGTCCTCCGGCAGGGGGAGGTCTGGCAGCGTCGCGATGTTGAGGGTCGCCGTTATCCGCGCACGCTCGGCAGCGTCGGCGACAGCCTGATCGCCACTGCGACGCGCAACGTGATCGTCAGGCCCCTGAGCGGATGTCTCCGAAGGGTCCTGGCTCACGACTCGTCGGTCACCAGTCGATAGATGACATACAGCCCGAACCAGGTGATCAACACCGATGCCAGCGCGAGGAGTGCCTCGAAGAATAGGACCACGAGGAGTAGTTTAGCCCCGCCGTATCGGAAACGACGAACGGGCGGTTATCGCAGCAACGCCCGAAGACATTGCGCGACAACCGCCCGTTCGGCAGGTACGTCAGACGCCGACGGTGACGTCTACCTTGTGCACGCCGTTGCCCTCCGGGCTCACAGCGGAAGTGCCGTTGCCCGACGACGACAGCGCACGCACGGTCCAGTCGCCCGGTGCCGCGAAGAAGCGGAAATCGCCTGTGCCGGAAGCGACGACCTCGGCCGTGAACTCTCCGGACCGATCGAGGAGGCGAACGAACGCGCCACCGACCGGCTGCCCGTCACCGGCGACGACCTTGCCCGTGATAACAGTTTCCTTCTCGACATCGACGCCGGCCGGAATGGCCTGGCCCTGTGTTGGTGCTGCGCACATATCTATTCTCCCAATTCGATCGGTACGCCGACGAGTGAGCCGTATTCGGTCCAGCTGCCGTCGTAGTTCTTGACATTTTCGTGGCCGAGCAGTTCCTTGAGCACGAACCAGGTGTGGCTGGAGCGCTCGCCGATCCGGCAGTAGGCGATGGTGTCCTTGGATCCGTCGAGGCCGGCTTCGCCGTAGATCTCGGTGAGCTCCTCGTCGGACTTGAACGTGCCGTCCTCGTTGGCTGCCTTGCTCCACGGCACGCTGATTGCACCGGGGATGTGGCCCGGACGCTGGCTCTGCTCCTGCGGGAGGTGAGCCGGTGCCAGGATCTTGCCGGAGAACTCGTCGGGAGAACGCACGTCGACCAGGTTCTTCACACCGATTGCTTCGATGGTCTCGTCGCGGAACGCGCGGATCGTCAGGTCCGGCTCGGCTGCCTTGTACTGCGTCGCTTCGCGGGTGACCTCGTCACGCGAGAGCGGACGACCGTCGAGTTCCCACTTCTTGCGGCCACCGTCGAGGAGCTTGACGTTGTCGTGGCCGTACAGCTTGAAGTACCAGTACGCGTACGCGGCGAACCAGTTGTTGTTGCCACCGTAGAGGACAACCTCGTCGTCGTTCGCGATGCCACGTGCCGACAGCAGATCGGAGAACTGCTCGCGGTTGACGAAGTCACGCCGGACCTGGTCCTGCAGATCAGTCTTCCAGTCGAGCTTGATCGCACCCTCGATGTGACCATCCGCGTATGCGGCGGTGTCTTCGTCGACCTCGACGAAAACGGTCTTCGGTGCGTTCAGGTTCTGCTCGGCCCAGTCAGTTGAGACCAGGACGTCGGAGCGAGCCATGTTGTTCCTTTCGGGTTTTCTTTGTGACGTTCGAATTGTTCGTGCGGGTTGTTCGAGCAGGGGAAAAGAGTGGGGGTTGCTCAAGCAGTCGCCGGACGAAAGCGGGCGACTAGTGGGTAGACCTGGCAGCCGAGGCAGATTCCGAAAGCTGCGTTGAGGAAGGCGGCGAAAAGAGCGAACCCGGCGAAGACAGCACCGACGAGCGGCGCTCCGATGGCAAATCCGAGTACTCCGACGGCTGCGAAGACGAACCCGACCAGTTGCGCGAAGCGCAGCGGTGCGGTTGGTTCACGCTCGGTCGGGGGGCCGACGCGTGGTGCAACCAACTTGGCATACACCTGGCCGTATGGGCTCCTACGTGGCCCCACTGCGGCGCCGATCGCGAAAACGACGGCCTGCAGTGCAAGCAGAACGCCCGCGACGACCGGTGAGAAAGCCGCGGTGACCAGAACGGCGACCAGAACAGCAGTCGTGATCCAGGCGGCGAATCGGGGCCCGCGGACGTCGACCTGATCGACGGCGACGGTCGAGGTGGGGGTGGACGAGGTGTGAGAGGTTGTTGACATGACGTGCTCCTGCGCAGGATGTGGGCGAGGGGATGCGAGGCATCGCGGCGATGTAGAGCACCGAATCGGCCGAACAGCGTGGACGTCAGCTATCGCTCGCCCAAGAAAGGGAGCAGCAGACCTGGCCTGGTGATCTAGAGGCAGGGGCGACAACAACAGCCGCCGAGGCGGCACAGGTCAACTGTGCGGCGACGGGTGAGCATCAGCTCGCGGCAGGTTTGCACGTGGCGGAGTTTACCCTTTTCTGGGCAAAGTTGAATCCTCGGTGTTCGATTGCGGCCTGACCTGCAGTTTTCAGCTACTCAGCGGGACCAGTGCGGTCCGCAGATCGGCGGAGGTCGGTACGCCCGAAATGCGGAACATTTCCGCAGTTGGACTGTCGAAGATAAAGGTCGTCGGTAGGGAGAGGACGCCGAGTTCCTTAGCAAGACGGGGGTGCTCGTCGATATCGACTTCGACCTCGGCCGGCGGCTTCGGCGACCGTTCCAGCTCGGCGACAACCTGACCGACGACCCGTCGCACAGCCGCACACGGACCGCACCAATCGGCGGAGAAGTGCAACACCGTCGGCCCGGCAGTGCCGACGCCGACGCCGGAAAGCAGTTCGATCCGCTCGCTGTCGGTGTTGTCGGACGCCTTGGTCGCACGGACTTTGCCTGCTCGGCGTTGCAATGCGACGCCGGCAATCGTTGCGACGAGGAGAGTGAGAATCAGTACTGTGATCTGCGTCATGTCTTCTGGAGGTCGTCGAGGTTGATGATGACATTGTTACCCGAACCCTCGATGACGATCTGCGATCCGATCGCCGTCACCTTGGTCGGAAGCACACCGAACGGAAGCTGACTTGTGTCGATCGTCCGGGTGAACAGTCCGAGTACGCCGTCGCGATCGGGAATCGGAATGTTCAGACCGATGCCTGCCCCGGCGTCGACGTAGAAGTCCGTTGCCTGGACCCGCAGCTTGTCGCCGTCGAGGACGAGCTCGGCCTCGACGCTCACTTTGGTCTCGATCGGGCCGATCGGAACCGTGCCGGTCAGGACAACGCCGCCGGTTGTGAACAACCCGCTTCCGCCCGAACCGCCCGTACCGTCGGATTTGTCGGCGGGTGCGGCGGAAACCTGCAGGTCAGGGATATCGAATAGCTTGCCGAGCTCGGTGGCGTCGATGCGGATGCGGCCCTCGACACGATCGACCGGGATTCGGTGGACATTGCCGTCGACCAGATCGCTGACGGGTACTGACACACCTGTGAGTGTCGCCTCGACGGTTGTGTTGCCGATGAGGTCGGCGCGTACGCCGTTCGCCCGAATGTCGACACTCTTGTACTTGCCGTTGGCAGCGTGGGAGAGAAACGGAAAACCGTGGATCGTCACTTCGGGATCGGAATTCAACTCGGCGCCGTCGCGGATGGCCCTGGAAACGCTGTACTCCGCGTACGCCGCCGCGCCGAAGTCGACGACGACGGCGAGGCCGAGAAGGCACACGAGCCCGATGATGAGTTTCCGCACCACACCATTGTTACCGAAACGTCGAACCTCATCTGCCACGACGATGCCCCTGCACCCTCGCCAGGACACGGAAACGCACGTCGGCGCGCTAGTCTGTCACGCAAAGTACAAATGTCTGTCACATCGACGTGCGGCCGAAAATCCAATGCGTCACGGCGAGAGGGAGGGTTTCATGGAACTACTCCTACTGACTTCCGACTCCAATCCCGAGGCAGTGCTTCCTTCGTTGGCGCTGTTGTCGCACACAGTGCGGCCCGCGCCGACCGAGGTGTCGTCGCTACTCGAGGCAGGCACGGCCGACGTTGCTCTTGTCGACGCACGGATCGATCTCGCTGCTGCGCGTGGTCTGTGCAGGCTGCTCGGCACCACAGGTTCGGCGATACCAGTGGTTGCGGTACTGACCGAAGGCGGCCTCGTCGCGGTCAACGCGGACTGGGGCCTCGACGACATCCTCCTTCCAGGGACCGGCCCCGCCGAGCTCGATGCGCGGCTGCGTTTGCTCGTGGGTCGCAGCGGTGGCATCGCAAGTCCCGAGAACACCGGCAAGATCACACTCGGCGAACTCGTGATCGACGAAGGCACCTACACCGCCAGATTGCGTGGGCGTCCGCTCGACCTCACCTACAAGGAATTCGAACTTCTCAAATACCTCGCTCAGCACGCCGGACGTGTGTTCACCCGCGCGCAGCTGCTGCAGGAGGTCTGGGGCTACGACTTCTTCGGCGGCACCAGGACGGTCGACGTGCACGTCCGACGCCTGCGCGCGAAGTTGGGCACCGAGTACGAGTCACTGATCGGAACCGTCCGCAACGTCGGATACAAGGCCGTCCGTCCTTCCCGCAACGCCAGCAGGGTCGATCCTGTCGCCGTAGCCGACGACGTCGACGACTACGACGGACCGGAAGACGCCGAATACGCACCTGCGAACGGATCGGCACCCTGAGTGACCGCTGCTGACTGGACGACAACCCTGGACGACGCCGCCGTCGTTCGGGTCCGGGAACTGATCGCTGCCGCATCGAAGGCCGATGGCACAGCACCTGTTTCGGAGCAGGTGGTGCTGTCGTTGGCGCATACGTCCGACACCCGCCACCTCGTCAGGTCGGTCGACGGCCGGATCGTCGGCTACGCCAACCTCGTTCCAGGCACCGCCGACCACCCCGCGATGACCGAGGTCGTCGTGGCGCCGGATGCGCGCGGCAACGGCGTCGGTGGCGACCTGGTGACCGCAGCCCTCGGCGCGGGCGGAACCGGCGCACGGGTTTGGGCGCACGGCAATCTCGCGCCCGCTCAGGCCGTTGCGACTCGCCTCGGGCTGAGCACCGCACGCGAGCTATTGCAGATGCGCCGCTCCCTTTGGTCGACACCTTTGCCGGAACTCGATGTGCGCGAAGATGTTTCGATTCGTACCTATCGCCGCAACGCCGACGACGCCGAAATTCTGCGGGTCAACAATGCGGCTTTCGACTGGCATCCGGAGCAGGGCAGCTGGACCGCGGAAGACATCTCCGCCAGAAGAGCTGAACCCTGGTTCGACCCGAACGGGTTGTTCCTCGCTGTGGACTCGGCCGATCGGGTCCTCGGCTTTCATTGGACCAAGGTGCATACCGAGGTCGAGCCGCATATCGGCGAGGTGTACGTCGTCGCCGTCGACCCGGATATCCATGGCAAGGGTCTCGGTCGATTGCTCACCGTCGCGGGGTTGCGGTATCTCCGCGACCGTGGTCTCGCCAATGTGCTGCTCTACACCGAGGCCGACAACGCTGCGGCTGTGCACGTTTATCGCAAGCTCGGTTTCGAGACGCACTACACAGACGTTGCCTATACCGCTGGTGAGTGAACGTCGTCTACCTGTGAAGACAGTCTCCGACGTACGCGACTCGACGACGCGATGAATACTCCGAACCGGACATAACCACCAGCCTGTTCACCTCCCGTTCATCGAACTGGGACCAGCTGTCCACCACGTGCCTTTACCTTTCTCGATGGGCGGCGTCACGCTGCCTGGTGCCGGGTTTGCTCCGGCATCCACAACTCGCCGCCCGGCTAGCACTGTCTAGAGAGCGCGGTAGATCGAGATTCCTGGAGGAATTAGGTGAACCGTAAGCGCAGCAGCGTCCTTATCGGACTCGCGGTCGTGGCATTGACCGCAGCCGGATGTGGCGGCGACGACACTAAAGAGGGCGCAACCACCGCATCGTCCAGCGACGTGAAGTGCGAGGGCAAGGACAAGCTCAGTGCTGAGGGTTCCTCGGCACAGAAGAACGCATTCGACCTGTTCAGCGCCGCATACAGCGCCGCATGCTCGGGCAAGTCCGTCGCGTACAACCCGACCGGTTCCGGTGCGGGTCGCGAGCAGTTCCTTTCCAAGAACGTCGACTTCGCAGGTTCCGACTCGGCACTGAGCGAGGAAGAGGCTGTCAAGGCAAAGGAGCGTTGTGCGGGTAACGACGCCTGGAACCTGCCTATCGTCTTCGGACCGGTCGCCCTCGCCTACAACATCAGCGGCGTCGACAACCTGGTTCTGAACGCCGACGTCACCGCGAAGATCTTCACCGGTGCTATCACCACGTGGAACGATCCGGCAATCGCCGCTCTCAACTCGGGAGTGACGCTGCCCGACACGAAGGTCACACCGGTCTACCGGTCGGACAAGTCCGGAACGAGCGAGAACTTCGGTCGCTACCTCGAGACCGCTGCCCCGCAGAGCTGGAACAAGGGCCACGACGGCGCTTGGCAGGGTGGCGCGGGTGAAGGCGCCGAGAAGTCTTCGGGTGTCGCTGAAAAGGTCAAGAGCATCTCGGGTTCGATCACCTACGTCGAGAAGGGCTACGCCGACGACCTCGAGCTCGTCTACGCGCAGATCGACAGCGGCAGCGGCCCGGTCGAGTTGACGGCGGATACGGCTTCCAAGTCGGTCGACGCCGCAAAGTTCGCGGGCGAAGGCAACAACCTGACGCTCGACCTTGCGTCGATCTACGGCTCCAAGGAAGCGGGTAGCTACCCCATCCTGCTCGCCACCTACGAGATCGTGTGCTCCAAGGGCTATGACGCCGAGACCGCTGCGGCAGTCAAAGACTTCCTGACCGTTTCGGTCAACGAAGGCCAGGCCGAACTCGCCGACGTCGGCTACGCGCCGTTGCCGTCGAAGTTCAAAGAGCGCGTGACGACGGCTATCAACGCCATCGCGTGACCCCCTTCGATCGTCCCGCCCGGCGCAGAGCCGGGCGGGGTGGTCGGCCCCGTGTTTTCTCGAACAAGCTAAGAGAGCGAAGATGAGCGACGCACCTCCGCAACCGCGAACGATGCCGTCAGTAGCGGAAGCGACTTCGGCGGCGACGGTGACTGCCAAGCAAGGAAAGGAACCGCCAGTGCCACCGGTCAAAAGCGGCAAGACAGTTGTCCGCCCAGGGGATCGTATTTTCTCCGGCCTGGCTGTCGGCTCGGGAACGTTCATCGTCTTCCTCATCGGCGCTGTGGCGTTCTTCCTGCTGTGGCGAGCGATTCCGTCGCTTCGAAACAACGAGGAGAACTTCCTCACCTTCCGCGGATCGTGGGAGACCGACAACACGGCCGCAATGCATTTCGGCATCTTGGACCTGTTGCAGGTCACCGTGTTCGTCTCGATCATCGCGCTCATCATCGCGATGCCGATTGCACTCGGTATCGCGATCTTCCTCACCGAATACTCGCCGAAGCGCCTTGCAGCGCCGCTGGCGTACGTCATCGACCTTCTCGCTGCGGTGCCGTCGATCGTCTACGGCCTGTGGGGCATCTACGTGCTCGCGCCTGCGATCGCGCCCGTTGCACTGTGGCTCAACGAAAACCTTTCCTGGATACCGATTTTCGCTTACGGCGACATCGACGTCAGGGCGGGCGGAACGATCTTCACCGGCGGCATCGTGCTCGCCGTCATGATCCTTCCGATCATCGCGGCCGTAACGCGCGAGGTCTTCATGCAGACACCGCGTACCAACATCGAAGCGGCGCTCGCACTCGGCGCCACCCGGTGGGAGATGGTCCGGACGACGATCATTCCGTTCGGCAAATCCGGCTATATCAGTGGTTCGATGCTCGGCCTCGGACGTGCGCTCGGTGAAACGATTGCTCTGCTCCTGATCCTCTCCTCGACGCCGGGCTTCTTCGGCTGGTCGGTGTTCGACAGCGGCAAGACGTTCGCAACGCAGATCGCCTCCAGCGCACCCGAGTTCAACAACAACCTCGAAGCGGGCGCCTACATCGCCGCCGGCCTCGTGTTGTTCGTGCTGACGTTCATCGTCAACTCGTTCGCCCGCGCCATCATCGCCGGAAAGAAGGCCTGACCCATGACGACGACACTGGACAAGCCGGTCAAGGACCCGACCTTCCGTCGGACCAGCGCCAAGCGACGGTTCGTCAACTCCACGGCCACCGTGCTGGTGACCCTTGCGGTCCTCATCGCGCTCATCCCGCTGGTCTGGGTGCTGTTCTCGGTTGTGTCACGTGGACTCGATCCGCTGCTCGATCCGGACTGGTGGCAGAAGTCGCAGAACCTGATGACCAACCGCACCGAGGGCGGTGGTGCCTACCACGCGATCATCGGCACCCTGTTCCAAGGCCTGCTGTGCGCGATCATCTCGGTTCCGATCGGTCTGTTCGTAGCGATCTACCTCGTCGAATACTCCAACGGGTCACGGCTCGGCAAAGTCACCACGTTTATGGTCGACATCCTGACGGGTGTTCCCTCGATCGTCGCCGCGCTGTTCATCTACTCGCTGTGGATCACGACCTTCGGTTTCCCGCGATCGGGATTCGCGGTATCGCTCGCCCTTGTGCTGCTGATGATTCCGGTTGTCGTCCGCTCGGCCGAAGAGATGTTGCGCATCGTTCCGCAGGACCTCCGCGAGGCGAGTTATGCACTCGGCGTACCGAAATGGAAGACGATCGCTCGTGTCGTCGTGCCGACGGCACTCTCGGGCATCGTCACCGGCATCATGCTCGCGTTGGCCCGAGTCATGGGCGAGACGGCGCCGCTGCTCGTGCTCGTCGGCTACACGAAGACCGTCAACTTCGACCTGTTCGACGGAGAGATGGCGTCGCTGCCCGGAATGATGGTCGACCAACGCAGCGGCTCGGTCGTCGGCCTCGCCGACGAACGACTCTGGGGTGCGGCGCTGACCCTCATCCTGCTCGTGGCGGTACTGAACATCTTCGCCAAGCTCGTCTCCAAGTTCTTCTCGCCCAAGAGCGTCTGACCAGACGTCCGCCGGACCACAAACCACACCGAAGCAGATCCAGGAGCCAGCCATGGCGAAGCGTATCGACATCAAAGACGTCAACATCTACTACAGCAAGTTCCACGCCGTCGCCGACGTGTCACTTGCCGTGCCGCCGCGCGCGGTGACCGCTTTCATCGGTCCGTCGGGTTGCGGTAAGTCGACCGTCCTGCGGTCGCTCAACCGTATGCACGAGGTCATCCCCGGCGCGTACGTCCAGGGTGCAATCCTGCTCGACGGTGACGACATCTACGGGTCGGGCGTCGATCCCGTGAGCGTTCGCCGGACCATCGGCATGGTGTTCCAGCGCCCGAACCCGTTCCCGACCATGTCCATCAAGGACAACGTGGTGGCCGGCCTGAAGCTGCAGGGCATGCGTAACCGCAAGGAACTCGACCAGATCGCGGAGCGCTCGCTGCGCGGTGCGAACCTGTGGAACGAGGTCAAGGATCGTCTCGACAAGCCGGGAGGCGGCCTCTCCGGCGGTCAGCAGCAGCGACTGTGCATCGCCCGTGCAATCGCCGTCCAGCCCGACGTTCTGCTGATGGACGAGCCGTGCTCGGCGCTCGACCCGATCTCGACCCTGGCCATCGAAGATCTGATCACCGAACTGAAGAAGGACTTCACGATCGTGATCGTCACGCACAACATGCAGCAGGCTGCGCGTGTGAGTGATCAGACCGCCTTCTTCAACCTCGAGGCGACGGGCAAGCCCGGCCGGTTGATCGAGATCGACGACACCGAGAAGATCTTCTCCAACCCGACCCAGAAGGCGACCGAGGACTACATCTCGGGCCGCTTCGGCTGAGTTGGAGATCGTAAGCCCAACGACTGCGAAAGGCCCCAGCGTGACGCTGGGGCCTTTCGTCGTTTCCGATGTCTGCCTCTGCTTCTGACGTCGCCTCGGCAAAAAAGTGCTGCCCCGCATCGACTCGTGGTCGATGCGGGGCAGCGTTGAGCGTGCAGGGTAGCCGAAGCTAGCGAGGCGCGGAGGCGATGCCGTACTCATCGTCGGAATCGGACGGGAGCTTGCCTGTGACGAGGAAGATGACCCGGCGACCGACCTCGACGGCGTGGTCGGCAAAGCGCTCGTAGAAGCGTCCGAGCAGGGTGATGTCGACCGCTGCGGCAACGCCGTGCTTCCATTCGCGGTCCATGAGAACGCTGAAGAGGTGACGGTGCAGGTCGTCCATCGCTTCGTCTTCGTCACGCAGTCGCGCGGCGCGTTCCGGATCGCGGGAGACCAGAACTTCCTGTGCTGCAGCGCCGAGTGCGACGGCGATGCGCCCCATCTCGGCGAAGTAGCCGTTGACCTCTTCGGGCAGAACGTGGTTGGGATGGCGGCGGCGCGCGATCTTCGCGACGTGGAGGGCGAGCGCGCCCATCCGGTCGATGTCGGCAACGATCTGGATTCCGCTCACGACCGAACGGAGATCGGTTGCGACAGGGGCCTGCAGTGCGAGCAATGCAAACGCGCGCTCTTCGGCAGTGGCGCTCAGCTCGGAGATTCGGTCGTATTCGGTGATCACCTGCTCGGACAGAGCAAGGTCGGCTTGGAGGAGCGACTGTGTTGCACGCTCCATCGCGGAGCCGGCAAGGCCGGCCATTTCGCCGAGTAGGTTCGCCAACTCGGCCATTTGTTCGTTATAGGCAACGCGCATGATGGAAAACTTTACTTTGAGTCATGGTCCAAGTGACGAGCACTCGGTGAACGGACGGTGAATAGGTCCCACTCTAGTTCAGGAGCATGAGTCGTCGCCCGCGTTCGTAACGTCGAGGTCAGCGGGTAGAACAGGTGCCGACGAACTGGATGGTTGGGTCGCGACGCTGGTGAGCGGTGAACCACTCGGGGTCGGTGCGTTGATAGATCCCGCGAACTCGGACCCGATGACAACTTCGACGATGCTGCCGAGGCCCGCTGTTTCCTCGAGGACCGCTCCCGGCACCGCGGATGCGACCGTCGCGGCATCGCTCTCGTGGCCCGCCGAATACCGGATGACCGAGGACGTGGACGTGCCGCTGTAATTGCCGACGCTGTAGATGCCGAAACCGTAGGCGCCGAGGCTGGTCGCCGTCGAGGCTGCCAGCCCGGACATGCCGGACGCGTTGGATATCTGCAGTGTGATTTCGCTGGGTTCGACGGCCAACAGCAGCACCGGAGTGCCCGTCGTCGAGTTGGGCGGCGTCGTCGTGGACGTGCTCGAAGTCGTCGAGTCTTCGCTGTTGGAGCGTTCCTCACCAGGCAGCGGATCGTCGTCGATGATCGACTTGAAGATGGCGTCGATGTCGTCGTCGCGCGGTATCTCGTTGCCCCACTCGGTGGTTCCCGCCGTCGGGATCGTGAGGAACGTGACCGCGCCGGCGTCGACGTTCTGCAGCGAACGACCGAGTGTGACGAGGTCCTTCGTGTTCACCTTCTCGACAAAGGTGTCGCGGGTGAACGCGTTGATGAAGCCGTTGAGCTTGCCTGGATCGAGTAGCACCTTGTTCGACAGCGCCGACCTCAGCAGCGACGACAGGAAGCGCTGCTGACGCTTGATGCGGCCGTAGTCGCCGTTGCCTTCCGATTCGATGTTGCGGGCGCGAACGTAGTTGAGCGCGGTCTTGCCGTCGATCGTCTGTCTGCCGGTTTCGGTCAGAATCGGGCCGAGTTCGTAGTCGTTCAGAGGAAGAGTCGTGCACACCTCGACGCCGCCGACCTCGTTGACCATCGATTCGAAACCGGAGAAATCCATACCGACGAAGTGGCCGATCTTGAGGCCCGACATCTTCTGGATGACCTTGACGAGGCACTTGGGTCCACCGAGCGCGTAGGTGGCGTTGAGCTTGTCGCCGTCCGCGGCAGGGAACGTCTCGTTGGTGTATTTGCCGGTGTCGTTGTCCCAGCCCTGGCAGACGGGTCGTTGGACGTCGAGATCCCGCGGGAAGGAAACAGCCACTACGCGTTCGCGATTCGCCGGAATGTTGACGAGCATGACCGTGTCGGACCGCGCGCCCTCGGCATCTTCCACCGTTCCGGCACCGACCTCGGCGTTCGCGCCCGCGCGGGTGTCGGTGCCGACGATCAGATAGGTCTCGTCGCCGGTTTGGCCGATCGGGTCGACGACGTCGGTCGAATCTTCGTCGAGTGCAGCTACCTGTGCAAATGCGTTGTCCGTCGACCGCAGGTAGGCCCACACGAGACCTGTGAGGGTCAATGCCATCACCGCGACGAGCGCGGTCAGCGTGCGGCCGATGACACGCACCCGTTTGCGTCGGCGTTGTTTGCTCAGCGCGAGGCGGGTGAGCGGCGTGGCGTTCTTGCCCGGCGTACCGACGACAACCGGTCCGGCAGTTGGTGGCGTACCACCGATGATCCGTGCGGAGTCGGAGGCTGGTGCAGCAGCCGGGGGAGTGAAGGGTGGCAGCGGAATCGGTGCCGACTCGGCCACCGGTATGAAGGGCCTCGGCACGTGCGCTGCGGGTGCGGGTGCGGGTGCCGCAGGCTCGGTGCGTCCGGCGGCGGCGGGCTTGGCTACGGGTTTGGCAACGGGCACCTGCGGCGCTCGTTGCGGAGCGGGCCTGCGTTCGGGTGCCGGTTTGTTCGAGGCGCGGTGGGATCCGGTCGAGGGGTCGTTCGTGTCGGTGACTTTGGGGATCGTCTCGGTCGGGTCGTCGATGTCGCCGCGCGACGGTCGTCCGGACACCTTGTCGACGAGATCGGACACCGAAACGGCGTCTTGACGATTTACCCTGCCCGGTGCGGAGCTCTTGTTTTCGCGCTTGAGCGCCGACCACCACGGCCGCTCGTTGGATCCGCGTCGGCGAGTGGAACGGCCACGGGGTGAGTCGGTATCGATCGGCTGGCCGGACTCGTTGAAGTACCGCTCCCAGGGTGCTCGACCGTCAGGCGTGGGGTCGCCTGGCGTCTGGCTGTCACCCACCGATACACCGCGCCTCTCGATTGATCTGTATTGCTCGTCGTCCCGGACGACAGGCAATCGTCCCCGACGATTTCAGCAATGATAGTTACTCGGCGACCGTGGTCCACTCCAGCAACGCGGGTGGCACGAAGTCACGTCCGACTTGTGAAGATCGGATTGCAACCGGCTATTGGCCAGCTACTACATTGTGCTATCCGCCACTGTGCATCAAATCCGCGCCGGCGGGCACCAGACAGTCCTCTGGATCGTCGAGCCAACCCTCGGGTAGCGCAACGTTTCCGGGTGATCCTTGACGTCCACGTGGACCCTCGGCGTCCTTGGGGAACGCGATGGTCGGGTCGAGCTGAGCAAGTAGGTCGTCGAGTTCGGCCAGGCTCGACACGAGTGCGAGTGCAACGCGCAGATCTGATCCCGCTGGGAATCCACGCAGGTACCAGGACACGTGTTTACGCAGCTCACGAAGGCCTTTGTCTTCCCCGTGGTGGTCTGCGAGCAGCTCTGCGTGGCGGGCAACGATGACGGCCACTTCGCCGAGCGTCGGCGGAACCGGTTCGGGTCTGCCCGCGAGTGCGGCGCTCAGCTCCGCGAACAACCACGGCCTGCCGAGGCAACCGCGACCGACGACAACGCCGTCGCAACCGGTCTCCGCCATCATCCTGACCGCGTCGGCAGCGGCGAAGATGTCCCCGTTACCGAGCACTGGGACATCCGTCACATGTTCCTTCAAACGGGCGATCTCGTTCCAATCCGCGGAACCCGAGTACCGCTGAGCCGCGGTCCGCGCATGCAACGCAACGGCGGCGGCACCCTCGGCGGCCGCGATTCGACCCGCGTCGAGATGAGTGTGGTTGGCGTCGTCGATTCCGACGCGGAACTTGACGGTGACAGGGACGTCGGTGCCCTCGGTCGCGCGGACCGCCGCAGCGACGATCCGGCCGAACAGAGTCCGCTTGTAGGGCAGTGCGGCACCGCCGCCCTTGCGGGTGACCTTCGGGACCGGGCAGCCGAAGTTCATGTCGATGTGGTCGGCCATGTTCTCGTCGACGATCATCTTCGCCGCGCGGTAGGTCGTCTCGGGGTCGACCGTGTACAGCTGCAACGAGCGCGGCGTCTCGGTCGGGCCGAAGGTCGTCATGTGCAACGTCGCAGGCTGACGTTCGACGAGCGCACGGGCGGTCACCATCTCGCAGACGTAGAGACCGGACACACTCCCGGCTCGGGCGATCTCGAGCTCACGGCACAGGGTGCGAAACGCGACGTTGGTGATGCCGGCCATCGGTGCGAGCACGACGGGACTTGCGAGCTCGAGCGAGCCGATGCGCAACGGCGTAGCAGGGTTATTCACGGCAACCTCGGAGGTACTAGGGGCTAACGAACTGTGCCCGGCACCGATGGTCGGCGCCGGGCACAGTCGTCAATCGTGTGGGTCAGGATGCGCGCTGTTCGCGCAGCTTCGCCTCGCGGGCAAGCAGGCGGTCGCGCTGCTCTTCGAACTTGCGGACCTGACCTTCCAGCTTCTCGAGGAAGGCTGCGAGGGACTCTCGGGTGTTCTCACCTTCGGCGCTGAAGTCGTTGCGCTCGAAGACGTTCCACTTGCGCAGCACGGGCCAGATGACCTCTTCGAGGTGCTGGCGCAGATCGTAGATCCCGTGCTTGGCCATCAGCACGCCGTTGCGACGGAAGTTCGGCATACCAGCGCCCGGCATCTGGAAGTTCTGCACGATCAGGTTGATCGCGTTGAGCGCCTGGTCCGGTGCAAGATCCATCGCTGCCGCACAGATGTTGCGGTAGAAGATCATGTGCAGGTTCTCGTCGGCCGCGATGCGCTGCAGCATGCGATCGGCGATCGGATCGTTGCAGGCCTTGCCGGTGTTGCGGTGGCTGACGCGAGTCGCGAGCTCCTGGAAGGTCACGTACGCAACCGAGTGCAGCAGACCTGCGTCGACCTCGGCGGGCGAGGCGAATCCGTTGGTCATGTGTTCCATGCGAGCCTGCTCGAGCGCGACGGGATCGACCGAACGGGTGACGACGAGGTAGTCGCGCATCACGATGCCGTGGCGGTTCTCTTCCGCGGTCCAGCGGCCGACCCAGGTACCCCAGGCGCCGTCCATCGAGAAGTTCTCGGCGATCTCACGGTGGTACGAGGGCAGATTGTCCTCGGTCAGCAGGTTTGTGATCATTGCCGCGCGGGCAACCTCGTCGAGATGTGACTGCTCGAGATCCCAGTCGACACCACCCATTGCTGCGAAGTTTCGGCCTTCGTCCCACGGCACGTAGTCGTGGGGATGCCATTCCTTGGCCATGGAGATGTGTCGGTTGACGTTCTCTTCTGCGACGGGTTGCAACTCCGTCAGCAGCTCTAGCTGAGTCAGTTCCCTCGCCATTACTTGCCCCTCATAAATCGCAGATTTCGTACTTCTTGGCCCATGCTGGGCTGGCGCATTTTAGGTCAGCCTACGCGACCGTAGGTCGGTTGTGAAACGCAACCAGCACAGGTCAGCGCTAGTCGCTGGCCCATCGTGCGTGCATTTCACGCACTAGATCGGCGGCCCTGGATCAGCACGCGACGTCCAGTGTACGGCTCCGGCAGCCGCGGCAGAAGTTGCCCGCGGCCGCCGGAAAACGTGTTCGCTACAGGACCGCTATCTCTTGCCTGCGCCGAGCAGTCCACCGAGAACGTCGCCGATCGCGCCGCCGGCGTTACCGCCGAGCAGACCACCGAGGACGCCGCCGAGGCCGCCTGCTGCACCGCCACCGCCGCTCGTTGCGCCCTTGAGCAGTCCGCCGAGCAGATCGCCGAGGGCGCCGCCACCCGTCGCTGCCGGGGCCTGTGCCTGAGCCTGCGGTGCGGCCGCGCTGCCACCGCCGGTGAGTTGCTTGGCGACGTAGGCGAGGACGATCGGAGCGAGGATCGGCAGCAGCTGCTTGATGAGGTCGCCACCTACACCGCCCGGTGCACCGCCGAGAGTGCTGACGACCTGGTTCTGGGTACTTCCGAAGATGTTGCTGACGATCTTGTTGCCGTCGGCGACGTCGACCTTGTCGATGTCGACTCCACCGTCGAGCAGATCGCCGTGCTGGTTGAGTGCCGATTCCAGCGACTCCGCGCCCTTCGGATCCTGAGTGTTCGCCTGCAGTCCGCCGACCAGTGTCGGGACGACGGTCTTGACCGCGTTGGTTGCGGTCTGCTCGTCGACGCCGAGCTGTGCAGCGATCTGACTGATCGGAATCTGAGACATGAGGTCTTCGAGTGATGCCATGCGGGCCCGCCTACTCATGGGCATTTATCGTCAAACGCCCCGTGGCGCTGACAATAATGACCCAAGTTGGTTTGCGGGAGGGTTCCTGGCGTGCGGACTAGGATTGCGCCGAGTTCGCAGTAGTTCGTCCATCGCATATTCATCGCCGGGAGTGCAGAAAAATGTCGGATCTCGATCAGTCGTTCACGCAGGCTCAGGAAGACGTCAAGAAGCTCACGTCCAAGCCGAGCAACGACGACCTGCTCAGCCTCTACTCGTTGTTCAAGCAGGCTTCGAAAGGTGACGTCGACGGCAAGCGTCCCGGTCGGCTGGACATGGTCAACCGCGCGAAGTACGACGCGTGGGACAAGCTGAAGGGCACGAGCACCGACGACGCGAAGCAGCGCTACGTCGACCTCGTCACGCGCTTGCTTGGCTGAAATCTTCGGGGTCTCCGATGACGAATATGGAGCGGCTCGAAGCCATCGCAGCCGAGTTGCCCGAAGCCGTGCGCGTCGACATCGAAGAGTGGGGCGGGCATCCGACGTTTCGGGTGCGCGGCAAGAACTTCGTCTTCAGTGATCTCGATGCCGTCGGATTGTCGTTCAAGTTGACCAAGGACGAGGCCGTGGCGGTGGTCGCGACCGAACCGACGGCCGAGCCGGCAGGCTACGGCTTGGGTCGCCACGGCTGGGTGAATCTCCGCATGGCCGAAGACGCCGACGAGGAACGCTGGGCGCAACTACGCGAGTGGGTCCGGACGTCGTACACCCTCGTCGCGCCACGCAAGCTGGCTCGTGTTGTCGAGGAACAAGATTCGGCCTGACTCGACCGGCGTTGCGAAGAAGATGGTGCCCCCTCTCGGGCTCGAACCGAGGACCTGCGGATTAAAAGTCCGTAGCTCTACCAACTGAGCTAAAGGGGCGCGGTCGGTCAGTTTAACGGAGTCCGCAGCGGGACCGAACAGGACCCGGACGCATTTGGTTTCGCGCCCGAGACAACGCGGCTAGTGTGACGGGGAACACTCTAGCGGGGGCACCTCGGATGGGAAAAACGAATATGAATCCGCTCAAAACGGTCGGCTCGGTTGTCGGAAGACCGATCGGGGCCGTCAACAAGGCACTGACCAAGCCGACGTCGCGCACCACACCTGGTGGCGTCGCCCGCTTCTTCAGCCCGAAGCCGAGTCTGGAAAAAATGCTCAGCGGCCGGATCGTGCTGATCACCGGAGCATCGTCCGGCATCGGCAAGGCAGCAGCGTTGGAGATCGGTGCAGCGGGCGGCACAGTCGTCTTGGTCGCACGCGGCGAGGAGAAATTGCGGGAAACCGCGGACGAGGTAACCGCGCTCGGTGGCACTGCGCACGTGCACCCGTGTGACCTGACCGACCTCCTTGCGATCGATGCGCTTGTGTCCAACGTGCTGGCTCGCTACGGCAAGGTCGACATTCTGGTCAACAACGCGGGTCGCTCGATACGGCGTTCGCTGACGCTGTCCTATGACCGATTCCATGATTTCGAGCGCACGATGCAGTTGAACTACTTCGCGCCGCTGCGGCTGATGCTCGGTTTGCTACCCGGCATGCGGGAACGACAGTTCGGGCAGGTCATCAACATTTCGTCGATCGGTGTGCAGACAAAGGTGCCACGCTTCGCGGCCTACATCGCGTCGAAGGCTGCATTGGATACCGCTTCGGACGCGTTCCAGGCCGAGACGCAGGACGAGGGCGTTCGGTTCACCACTGTGCACATGCCGCTGGTTCGCACGCCGATGATCGCGCCGACCACGCTGTACGACAACTTCCCGACGTTGAGCCCGGAAGAGGCAGGTCACGTGATCTGCGACGCCATTGTCGAGCGGCCGCGTCGCTACAGTCCCGCCTTCGGGCGAGTGGCCTCCCTCGCAGATTCGATCACGCCGGAGATCATGGACATGGTCCGAAACCGTGGCTTCAAGATGTTCGCGGACTCGCAGGCGGCGCAGACGCCTGGGTCGACACCAGAGGCGCCGGCGGAGGAATCGGTCGGTCAGCGGCTGTTCGTCGACATAACTCCGGGAACTCACTGGTAGAAGCTGGAAAATTGCTGGCGGCGCCGTGTCGGAAATTTCCGAGGCGGCGCCGCTTTCTGTTTGGGAACCGGCGCCGTCTCCGGGTGCGATTTGGTTGAAGTGTCGAGTTTCCCGGCGCGCATCCGAGCGTTATTGTCGCTGCGTAACTCGAGCAGGGCGTATCGGGAGGAGCAGTTCCAGGCACAAGAAAGCTCGGGTGCGCACCCCCTGCAGCGCACCCGAGCAGGCAAAACTATACCACTCGGTGTGTTTCGGGTTAATGTTGCAGTTTCGGACCGAATGTAATTGTTTTATAGGCAAAACCAACTTTAAGCTTGTAAGCACACTAACAACGCGACTTCCGTTCGGTTTTGTGGCCGATGGAAAATCGGGGTCGCGCCTGCTTCGGAGGCGATGGGCGCATGGCACGGCAGCAAGAACGGGCGCGCCGTACCCGCGCGGCGATAATAGGGTCGGCCGCTGTCGAGTTCGGCAAGAGCGGGTATGCGGCCGCCTCCCTCAACCGGATTTTAGAGGGCTCGCATGCCACAAAAGGTGCGATGTATTTCCACTTCGATTCCAAGGAAGATCTCGCCCGAGCCGTGATGGAGTCCGCGCTCGAGCGGTACAGGGCGACGACCAGTCGGTGGATGCTTCGAGCTGAGCTCGACCCGTACGAAAGTCTGCACGGCATGAACGACGAAATCGCAATGCGCTTCGAAGCGGACGTCATCGTCCAAGCCGAATTTCGGCTGATCATCGAACCGGAGTTCTACGGGGAGATCGAAGCGAGCGGCGGAACTGTCCTCGGTAAAGCAGCGAACGAGCTCGCGACGCGAGCCGAGAAGGCTGGCCAGCTGCGCGCCGATGCCGACCCGGCAAAGTTCACGCGCGTGCTGTCCGCGGCATTGGCCGGTCAGCGGTATCTGGCGGACCTGCTCGCCGAGCCCGCGCAAATCCGTCCTCGCTTCGAAGAGGCACTCGAAGTGGTGCTCGAGGCAATGGCAACGCCGGAGTGGCTCGCTAAGTGGCGGGCCGTCGGATGGCAGACCTCTGCATCCCCCGAAGACCTCAAATTAGAGGCTTAGCCAGCGGGTTTGGGATTTCGGCAAGTTCTGTCCTAAGCTATCCCAGCTCCCAACGGAACGCCGTTGGAGGTACTGAACCGGAGAAATCCGGCGGGCCCCCTTCGTCTAGCGGCCTAGGACGCCGCCCTTTCAAGGCGGTAGCGCGGGTTCGAATCCCGTAGGGGGTACGTTCGACCGGTTTTGATGTTGTGCCCGAGTTTACGGTGACAGTGAACTCGGAGAAGTTCCGAAGTATTGCAGTACATGTAAGGCCCTGTGGCGCAGTTGGTTAGCGCGCCGCCCTGTCACGGCGGAGGTCGCGGGTTCGAGTCCCGTCAGGGTCGCAATATCGCGAGTCACATCGCAACGCGATTGGCATTGAAGTTCCGGTGCCGTTCGGCCAGGTAGCTCAGTTGGTACGAGCGTCCGCCTGAAAAGCGGAAGGTCGCCGGTTCGATCCCGGCCCTGGCCACCAGTATTTCCGCAGGTCACAGCGTTTCCGCCCGTCGGGCATGATCCTCTAGCCGTTTCCACCCCCCGAAAATGGCTGCATTTGGCCGCATGAAATCCGCTTCCACGGCTCTGACCTTGGGTTTCGTCGTTGCTTCCGGGCGGACGCTCAGTTCAACCTGGCTGCCCAGAAACACGGTGAAGTTTCGCAGTTTCGGGCGATTTGTAGTCTTGCTCGAGGCGGAGGTACAGGGCGGGCGCCCGGAACTCCTTTGGCGACACGGCGTAGGGCGGAAGCATCGGCCCCTTCTCGGCGAGCACTGTCTCGAGGTCGGTGCCTTCGATCAGGCGCATTCAGGCGCGCGACTGACACCCGCAGTACGCTCGGCGCGCACGTTGAGAACCTGCGGACGACCGAAAGGCAGTACAGCTCCTCGGCCGGTCTCTGACGGAGACTGGATGAGCGACTTATCAAGGGTCAGTCGAAATCGGGTTTGCACTGACCGGTGTGGGGTCTTCGGGCTGAGTTTGCACCAGAAGATCGGGCCAGCCTTTTGGCTGACCGGCTCGGTCCGAACCGGCTCCGTCGATCTGGCTGGGGCCGATCCGGCAGCCGTCGAAATCACCTCGGGCAGTGTCCCGTTAGCCGCGGAGGCTTCTCTGTCGTCTGCCATGAGCATGGGACCACTGTGAGCTGATTTCTGCCAGGTGCATGGGACCACC
>NZ_JBIMSN010000028.1:248-4050 GCF_043944905.1 Antrihabitans spumae | reverse complement strand
AACCCAATCCGAAACAGATCAAGCCGGCACGTCAGCCCGGAGAAAGATCTGGGCTAGGTCGGAGTTGAATCGCACGAACTCGAAACAGGAAAGATGGCAGAACATGAACGACGAAGCAAATGCGGTCCCCAACGATGGCGCGCTGCAAGCGCGAGCGGACGTATTAGTCGACAAGATCCTCGCCGCCGGGATGCTCGGTGTTGGCCCATGGAAGGGCGCCAAGCAAATCGCCGACGAAGCGCTGCAAACGTCGAATAGCCAGGACGAGGCCATCAAACGATTGATCGCAACGCATCGTCGTCAGGTCGGCGTTTCCGGCTTCGTGACGAGCGTCGGCGGGCCGATCTCGCTCGTCGTCGGAATGCCAGCCGACATTGTCTCGTTCTATGCTGCGGCTGTTCGCGTCACTGCAGCAATCGCCTACACCCGTGGTTACAACCTCGATACGGAGGAAGTGAAGAGCGTTGTGCTTGTTTCTCTCCTCGGTGCGGGAGGTGCTGCCGCAATCGGCGAAGCTGGCGCAAAGATCGGTACCAAGTCCGCGATTGCAGCCATCCAACGAGTCCCGGGCCGGGTGCTGATTGACATCAATAAAAAAGTCGGCTTTCGCCTCGTGACCAAATTCGGCCAGCGAGGTGCGATCAATCTCGTGAAGATCGTTCCGCTCGTGGGCGGTGGCGTCGGTGCGGGCGTCAATGTCGTCGGGCTGAATACGATCGCCAAGTACGCGAAGTCCAACTTCCCGGATCGGTTGGTGGAGGAGCCGATCTCTGAACCGTAGAAAACGAACGAAGGTCCGATACGCATCGCGGCGTGTGCTCCGAGTTTGTTCGAGCGGACATGCGACGAAGTCAGCGGGCGACGATATTAGCGACATTCGGATTGTTTGCTGTATGGGTCCGATTCCGAGGAGCGTGTGCGTTTCGAGGAGCGCGCGCCGAGCGCCTTGGCTGCGCTCGATCTGCCGGCCAATAGGACCCAGTTGACTGGGTCGCAGGTGCTAGCTTCCGTCTATCGACATGCAGGAGAGGACAGTGACGTGCCACTAAAGTGGGGAGAACAAACTGCTACGAGTACGGCAGGGAACCTCCTTCTGATCGCTCCACCAGGATGCGGCAAGACCGAGTTGCTCGCAGGTCGTGCAAAAGGGCTGATCCCTCTCCTCCGCGCAAACGAGAAAGTTCTCGCCTTGACCTTCACTAATCGAGCGAGGGCAAATCTGTGTAGTCGACTCGACTCGGAGATCGGTACGAAAAGACGCATCCATTACGTGACTGTTCGCAACCTGCATGGTCACGCAGCCAGTGTCATTTTCAACCACCGTCGTCTCCTCGATTTCAACCTGGACTCGATGCGCTGGCCAAGAAGAACGACTTTTAAACGAGCAATTGAGAGGGTGGCCCCTTGGTCTGATGTGAGGACTAGGGAAGAGGTAGATCAACAGCTCTGTCGCGTGAAATGTGGTCCCTTAAGTGATTTCGAGGTGCTTGAGGCATTGACGAAGCTTGGGAATGGTATCGCGCTTGCGGTAGAGCTTGAGCGCGTTCGATCCGATGAACTGCATTACGCAGATCTCCTACGGCACGCTCAGCGTCTTTTGCTGAATGATGACGTGGCTGCCTGGTACCAGGAACGGTACGGTGCCGTTCTCGTCGACGAGTTCCAGGATCTCACGTCCCAGCAATTAGAGATCGCGCTTAGGACGTGCTCGAAGAGTCGCACCTTCGCCGGTGATCCTTTGCAAGGGATCTATGGGTGGGCTGGCGCTGCTCCGGCTGCAATCGAAAGAGATCTTCGCGATATCTGCGGGGAGCCTGTGCGCTCGAATATCTCGTATCGCTCGTCTCCGGCGGTACTCGCAATGGTCAACGCAGTGTCAGTGCCGATGGGTGCGGAACCGCTGTCCGCGCATAAACCGAAGTCTTGGATCCAGGGTGGTGTATCTGCGGCGCTAGCCTTCGAGACGCGTTCGTTGGAAGGAAAGTTCATCGCGCTTGCTGCTGAATCCATTATTGCAACTGACCCCTCTGCTTCCGTTGGAATAATCTGCCGCTCGGGTTGGAGGCGACAAAGGATCGACGAGACCTTTGCGTGTCGTCCCGAGATAGATTGCGTACTTTGGGATCTCGCAGTGTACGAGCCTGGTATCGTCGAAATGATTCGTGCTGCAGCGAAGAGAATGGCAATCGGCATTACTCTTCGTGAAGCGGAACGGAGGGTCGTGGCAACGATTGATCATATTGATTTCGAATCCATTGATCTCATACGTGAAGTGTTTGAGATGTTGGCAACCTTTGGATACCAGGACCTGAATTCGGCCCTAGCTCGGCTTCCCGTCAACCGAGATGAACCTGTGTTCGCTGGCGTGCATTTGCTGAACGCGCACCTCGGCAAGGGACAGCAATTTGACTGGGTTTTCATCCCAGGTTTCGAAGAGGGCCACCTACCGGACGAACGGTGCAGCGCAGGTCCGGAGCTGAAAGAAGAAGAGCGAGTGCTCCTTGTGATGTTGTCGCGTGCGCGCAAAGGCGTTGTTATCACCCGAGCGAAGACCTCTGGTGGATCGAGGCGGAGGCTCACGAAGAGTCGGTGGTGGGATGCACTTGCGGAAGCTGCGTTGACGAGAAGTTCTGAGTTGCCAGGTCTTCTAAGGAGCGCGCAAGCTCCCGCTTGATGGTAGCCACCACGGAAAATCAATGAGTCCAATAGCTGAAGTGCTCGACATCGCCGGAAGCGCACTGCATCGAAATCTCGACTGAGGCAACGACATACTGCCACAACGCACATTGACCACGATCGCGGCTGCAACCTCATCGAGCCCGGACTGCTTGCGGCAATCAGTGCTTTTCCGGTGGCGCGAGTTCAAGTAGGCACAATAAGTTGGCGTCGAGTGCGGTGACGATTTCGGTGACTGCTTGGGTCATATCTCGCGCTTCTGCCGAGAGATTCTGTAGGTGCTCGGCTGCCATCTCGTCACCAACTGCGTTCGCGAAGAGGTCCTCAAAATTGTTGCTCAATCCCAACGCGCGCTGGGCGACAGCCGCATTCTTGAGCTTGGTGTCCAAGAGGGCAAGGTTCTTCTTGTAGTCGTCAAGGGCTGTGACGCGTTCGAGGAGCTTCATCCACACAAGGTCCAGTGGTTGTTTGGCGATGTCGTAGGCCCGATTCGCCATCACAGCTGCCGGCTGGTCGCCGGTGGGGCCTGAGCCAAGCTTGTTTATTGCCTCGCCGAGTTGGAGCGCGTGATCGATGATCTGGCCCAACTCGTCAAAAGGATGAAGCCGAGCACGGTGAGTGATCAGATACTGACTGGTCCAGGATTGAGACTTAGCGATCGTGGTGACTATTCGATCGGCCACCGCAATTAACGCCAGGAGACGGCCGTGTCCGTAATTCATATGCTTGAGCGCTTGTACCCCTGTGGCGTTCCGCGCGGCGTAGTCCATCGTCAGTTGAGCCATAGTCCCCTTTAGGTAGTCATCCGTGCCGGGCACGCCGTCGTACAACGCCTCACACCGGGGGAGGAGCACCTCGACCGTGGCACGCAACAAAGCCTTTCTGTCGCTGGGGGTTTGGCGGTGGCCGCCGTCGAAGTTGATAACCACATCTGCCAAACAGATCGCTGCGCAGATGAATCCCACTACAACGCCGAGCGCAGGGTGAAAAACGTAACCTGCGAACCAGCCAAAACCGATGCAGCCGAGGGCCTTGACCCCGGATGTTGGACACGGCGATATCTGGTTACGCGGCCAGGTTGAGGTTACCGACGAAGCGGTTTTCGTATGAGGCGGGGCTGACGTGC
>NZ_JBIMSN010000028.1:0-220 GCF_043944905.1 Antrihabitans spumae | reverse complement strand
CTCACCGGCGTCAGTCCAGCTGTTCCGGTCCTGCAGGATCTCGCGTTTGAGGGCGGCGTTGAACGATTCGGCCAGGGCATTATCGGCACTCGTTCCCACCGAGCCCATCGACTGCCGCACTCCGAACTGCTCGCAGAGCGCCGCGAAATCCTGTGACGTGTAGACAGATCCGTGATCGCTGTGGAATATCGCGCCGTCGAGGCTGCCCCGCAACAGACGC
>NZ_JBIMSN010000027.1:0-31407 GCF_043944905.1 Antrihabitans spumae | reverse complement strand
GGTGGTCCCATGCACCTGGCAGAAATCAGCTCACAGTGGTCCCATGCTCATGGCAGACGACAGAGCAGGTAGGGGACCCTCGGATCGCAACGTCGCCAATGACTTACCGACCTCACATGCCTGATCAGGCATGTGAGGTCCGGAATTGGCGCGCGAAGTCGCGATAGGTGGCCGCGGTGCGCGCATCGACCACCTGCAAACCGATGTCAACGACAGCAAGAGACCCTCCCACAATCACGTGGGAGGGTCTTTATCGAGTGAACCGCTATCCGCTCTTGCGTCGGAAGTCGCGCTTGTGGTCCGCGGCGCCGTGGACGCCATGAACTTTCGAGCGACCGTCCTTGTGCTCGGAGGCGACGGTGTTCTTGTGGTTCTTGCGTTCGAGGGCTTCCTTGAACTTCTTCTTGACGTCGTCGTTGCTGTGCGAGCCTGTATCGGCTGGTTCGGTCATGTTCGCCCCTTCGTTTGGATCGACTGTCGTCAACGTATCGCTACCCGACATTCGAGTCACGCCTATTTCGGATCGAGATATTGCGCCGTCGTGCCCCCGATGGGCATTTCCGGCAGGCCGAGCTTGCGGTGGTCCCACGACCGGACTCGTTGGGGCCGAACCCGTACAGCGACGCGCTTGTTCATAACTGCCTCGACGAGCGGCAGGACGTCGTCGGTGTACGGACCCGTGTAGCGCTCCCAGATATCGACGACCACCCGAAAGAGCGTGTCGTAATCGTCGACGATCTCGGCTGTACCTTCGATCGATACCCCGCGTAGGGAATCGTAGGTCTGGCCGTCTTCGACCATCGCGGTGATGCGATCGTCGCGTCGAAGGTTCAGTACCTTCTGAGACTTCGCCTTTGTCTCGAACCAGATTTCGCCGTCGAGCACCGCGTACCACATCGCGACGAGGTGGGGCTGGCCGCTCGGTCCGTTGGTTGCCATCGTGACGATGCGACTGCGTGCGAGGAAGGTCGTGATCTCCTCGTCGGTCATTGCGATCTGCCCGCGCTGATTGACTCCCACGATCGGCTCCCTTCGTTGCGTCCCGATCGCGACCCTACAGGCGCTTGTGCAGTGCGTCTGCCGCCGCGAGCAGGTCTGCTGCCCACCGCGCGCCGGGCCGGCGGCCCATCCGGTCGATGGGTCCCGAAACCGAAACGGCGGCTACGACATTGCCGCTGGAATCTCGTACCGGGGCCGAAACGCTCGCGACGCCGGGCTCACGTTCGCCCGCGCTCTGCGCCCAACCGCGTCTGCGCACCTCGAGCAACGTGCGGTCACTGAACGACGCGTCCGGAACGAGGGTCCGCTGTGTCGCCGAGTCTGCCCATGCGAGAAGAACTTTGGCGCCGGATCCCGCCGTCATCGGCAGTCGGGCACCTACCAGCACGGTGTCGCGCAGGCCCGTCGGCGGCTCCACCGATGCGACGCAGACCCGAACCGAGCCGTCGCGACGGTACAACTGCACACTCTCGCCGGTGATTTCGCGAAGCCTGGGGAGCACGCTGCCAGCGGCTTCGACGAGGGTGTCGTTCGCGCTCGCTGCGAGTTCGGAGAGCGCCGGGCCCGGGCGCCACGATCCGTCGGCGTCGCGCGTCAACAGTCGGTGCACCTCGAGGCCGACCGCGAGCCGATGCGCCGTTGCGCGCGGTAGTCCCGTCTGCTCGCACAGTTCGCCGAGATTCAACGGTTTCTCCGCCACAGCGCGCAGCACGGTCATGGCTTTGTCGAGCACTCCGATGCCGCTATGCTGTCTCATAGAACGATACTAGCGTCTCGCATGCTGAGATCGTCAAGTAACTGCAACGAGTGCAGCGAGCAACGACGCGATACTCGACAAGTGATCGATAACAGTCCCGATCGGGCTTCGAGCAGGCCGCGAAGGTGGAGAAAATGACGAACACCCCCCGCACGATGGCGGAAAAGGTTTGGGAGCAGCACGTAGTCGTGCGCGGCGACGGCACCGGCGAGGCGCGCGAACCAGATCTCATCTACATCGATCTGCATCTCGTACACGAGGTGACCAGCCCGCAGGCATTCGACGGACTACGGCTGGCCGGTCGTCCGGTTCGCAGGCCGGACCTCACGATCGCGACCGAGGACCACAATGTCCCGACCGTCGACATCGACAAGCCCATCGCCGATCCCGTTTCGCGCACGCAGGTCGAAACGTTGCGCCGAAATTGCGAGGAGTTCGGAATTCGGTTGCACCCGATGGGTGATCTCGATCAGGGCATCGTGCATGTGGTCGGACCACAACTCGGTTTGACGCAGCCGGGTACGACGGTTGTCTGCGGCGACAGCCATACCTCTACCCACGGCGCCTTCGGCGCGCTCGCAATGGGAATCGGCACGAGCGAGGTCGAGCACGTGCTCGCAACTCAGACTTTGTCGTTGCAGCCGTTCAAGACAATGGCAATCACGATCGACGGTGAACTGCGGCCGGGCGTGACGAGCAAGGACCTCATTCTTGCCGTAATTGCGAAGATAGGCACCGGAGGTGGGCAGGGATACGTCCTCGAATATCGAGGAGAAGCTATCCGCAAAATGTCCATGGAAGCACGAATGACAATCTGCAATATGTCGATCGAGGCGGGTGCGCGCGCAGGAATGATCGCACCGGACGAGACGACGTACGAATTCCTGAAGGGCCGACCGCACGCTCCGGTCGGCGCGGAATGGGATGTGGCAGTTGCTGCTTGGGAGGATCTGAAGTCGGACCCCGACGCCGTTTTCGACGAGGAGGTACACCTCGACGCGAACGAACTCACGCCGTTCGTTACCTGGGGTACCAATCCCGGACAGGGTGCTCCGCTTGGTGATTCGGTACCGGACCCGGAGCAGATCCTCGACGAGAGCGAGCGCGCGGCCGCCGAGAAAGCGCTGCGGTACATGGACTTGCAGCCGGGAATGCCGTTGCGACAGATCGCCGTCGACACGGTATTCGTGGGGTCGTGCACGAACGGTCGCATCGAAGATCTCCGCGCGGTCGCGAGCGTTCTGAAGGATCGGCACGTCGCTCCCGGTGTACGAATGCTGGTCGTCCCCGGCTCGATGCGGGTCCGCGCACAGGCCGAGAACGAAGGCCTTGGAGCGGTATTCACCGCTGCGGGAGCCGAATGGCGTCAGGCCGGATGCTCGATGTGCCTCGGTATGAACCCGGATCAGCTCGCTCCCGGCGAACGCTCCGCGTCGACGTCGAATCGCAATTTCGAAGGTCGCCAAGGCAAGGGTGGTCGAACGCACCTGGTATCGCCTCTCGTCGCGGCGGCGACTGCGGTACGCGGAACCCTCTCTTCCCCTGCCGATCTCGACTGACCTACCCAGACAAGCCAAGGAGTAAACCGATGGAATCCTTTACCTTGCATAAGGGAATTGGTGTGCCGATGCGCCGGTCGAACGTCGACACCGACCAAATCATCCCCGCCGTGTACCTAAAACGAGTCACCCGTACAGGTTTCGAGGACGGGCTGTTCGCAGCGTGGCGCAACGATCCGGAGTTCGTTCTGAACATCCCGCCGTACGACAAGGGCAGCGTGTTGGTCGCGGGTCCGGACTTCGGAACGGGATCGTCACGGGAGCATGCCGTTTGGGCTCTCTCGGACTTCGGATTCCGCGTTGTGATCGCCTCGAGGTTCGCCGATATCTTCCGCGGAAACGCCGGCAAGGCCGGTCTGCTGGCGGCTCGTGTCGCACAGCCGGACGTCGAACTGCTGTGGAAACTGCTCGAAAGCCAGCCCGGGCTGGAATTAATTGTCGATCTTCGAAACCGGACCGTCACGGCCGGAACAACGGTGCTGCGCTTCGACATTGACGACTACACGCGGTGGCGTCTGCTCGAAGGACTCGACGACATCGGACTGACGTTTCGCCAGGTAGACGCCATTTCGCAGTTCGAAAAGGCAAGGCCTTCATGGAAACCGACGACACTTCCGGCGCACGTTTCGTCGGACTAATCATCGGTTCCGAGCCTCTTCGGAATGCTTGCCCCGCCATGCGAATTTCCTTCGAATCGCATGAAAATTCGCCTGGCACATAGACTCTTGGCGTTTTCCGGTTTACCTTGTTACTAGTCGGTCCAAAGATGGGCCATTAGTTTGCGGAGGAATTTCAATGAACAAGGCGGAGCTCATCGATGTTCTGACCGAGAAGCTTGGGGCGGATCGGCGGACGGCAACGGAGGCAGTGGAGAACGTCGTCGACATTATTGTGCGCGCGGTGCACAAGGGTCAGAGTGTGACGATCACTGGATTCGGCGTCTTCGAACAGCGCAAGCGTGCGGCGCGTGTTGCACGTAATCCGCGAACCGGCGAAACCGTAAAGGTCAAGCCGACTTCGGTTCCTGCATTCCGTCCCGGCGCACAATTCAAGGCAGTTATTGCGGGGAAGCAGAAACTGCCTTCGGCCGGCCCGGCCGTCAAGCGTGGTGCCGCAGCAGCACCGGCAACGCGTGGTGCAGCCAAGAAGGCAGCAACCAAGACCGCTGCCAAGAAGGCAACTCCTGCGAAGAAGGCACCCGCGAAGACGACAACTCGCGCTGCTGCCAAGACCGTCGCAGCAAAGGCGCCTGCCAAGACCGCAGCAAAGACAACTGCTGCAAAGAAGACCACCGCTGCAAAGGCTCCGGCACGCAAGACAACTGCGACGAAGGCGCCCGCAAAGGCTCCTGCGAAGACCGCAGCAAAGACAACAGCGGCAAAGAAGACCACCGCTGCGAAGGCGCCCGCAAAGACCGCGGCAAAGAAAGCCACGCCAGCCAAGAAGGCACCGGCAAAGCGCGCAACCAAGAAGGCCTAGCGTCACCCGCCCACGCTTACAGCCTCGAAAACGCCCCCTGGTCCAACCAGGGGGCGTTTTCGTCGCGCATCAGGCCAACGGGGGAGGGAAGTAGTCGATCCCTAGCTGTCGGTGGGGAGCGGGCTGTCGATGTGATAGGCGGCGACAAGTCGTCCATCCGACAGCGACAACACCCACATACTGCCTTTGCGGTTTCGGGCGGGCGGCAACTTGATTCCGTCTCGATCCGCCCACCAGCGAAGTAAATCCGGAATTACCTTGCCTTGACTGCAAATAACGCGGACCCCACCTTTGTCTGCAATTCGGCGGGCGCGATTGCGACCATTCTCGCGGTCGTCTGCATAACCCTCCTCGGACAGTCCGGGTTCGAGGCGGATTTCTGCACCGATGAGGTCGGCAAGAGGCTGCACCGTCTGAGTGCAGCGCACTCTGTCGGCGGAATGTAGGTGTGTGGCACCGAATGCGAGCAATTGTGGCGCCAGTGCGTCTGCTTGCGTTCGGCCGACCTTGTCGAGGGGTCGCAGGCGATCGTCGCCCTTGTACCGTGCGCTACGCCCCGCGCGAGCATGACGAACGATAAGCACCGTCGACGTGTCCGCAGGCTTCCGCGAAAAGCTACGCAGGACACGACGATCCATCGGATACGACACAGCGCGCGCAGCGTCGGAAACGGGCAGCCACTTCACTTCGTCGACTTCGTCGTTGGCGACGAACTGCCCGTCGATGCCTTCGGCTGCCCAGTAATCGACCCTTTTGAGCTTCCGATGGCCGGGCACCGGATAGGTGATGCGATCGAGGTGTCGGCCCAACCGCACGTTGACGCCTGTTTCTTCGGCAACCTCACGCACGGCCGCGACGATCGACGTTTCGCCGGGTTCGATCTTCCCTTTCGGAAACGACCAATCGTCGTAACGTGGTCGGTGTATCAGCGCGACCTCGATATCGGCAGGATCGGCCTCCGACCGACGCCACAGAACCGCTCCTGCCGCAAAGATATTCGCTTTGATCGGGTCGTGAGTCGAACTCACAGGGTTCCTCCCAGGCCCTTGCACGGATCATGCACGACAGAGTTACGAGGCTGTCGAGCGTCGTTGCCGCATCATTTCTTCCTGGTGTTCACGGACCTTCTCACCTTCGGCTGGCGCCGCCACCCAACTTCCGTCTGCCTGCAACAGCCAGCATCGAGTCGTCGGATCCGTCGCCGAATCGAATATCGCACCGAGTTGTGTGGATTGGCGCGGATCCTTCACCTGCACCATCACTTCGACGCGTCGATCGAGGTTGCGGTGCATCATGTCGGCACTCCCGATCCAGAATTCGTCGGAGCCCTGGAAATGCAGAATTCGCGAATGCTCGAGGAATCGCCCGAGGATCGAGCGGACCTCGATCTGCTCGCTCAGCCCGGGCACACCCGGCTTGAGCGCGCAGATACCGCGAACCACTACCTGTACCTGAACACCGGCCTGCGACGCGCGGTAGAGCGCATCGATGACCTGTTCGTCGACAAGTGCGTTGGCCTTCAACCTGATCCGAGCGTCGCGCCCGGCCCGCTTGTGTTCGATCTCCGCGTCGATCCGCTCGATGATTCCGCGTCGGACGCCGTACGGTGCGACGAGCAGGTTGCGGTAATCCTCTTTGCGTGAGTAACCGGTGAGCGAGTTGAAAAGATCGGTGAGGTCGGCGCCGAGTTCCGGTGACGCGCTGAACAGTCCGACGTCCTCGTAGAGTCGCGCGGTCTTCGGGTTGTAGTTGCCGGTGCCGATATGGCAGTACCGCCGAATCGTGGACCCTTCGCGACGGACGACAAGGCAAGTCTTGCAATGGGTCTTGAGGCCGACGAGTCCGTACACGACGTGGACGCCTGCCTGCTCCAGCTGTCGCGCCCACTTGATGTTGGCCTGCTCGTCGAACCGCGCCTTGATCTCGACGAGCGCAACGACCTGCTTGCCGGCCTCCGCAGCATCGATCAGAGCGTTGACGATAGGAGAGTCGCCGGAGGTCCGGTAGAGCGTCTGCTTGATCGCAAGCACCTGCGGGTCGGCGGCAGCCTGTTCGATGAAGCGCTGCACGCTCGTCGAGAAGGAGTCGTACGGATGATGGACGAGAACGTCACCCTCGCGGAGGGTGGCGAACACACTCTTCGGAGTCTCTCGCTCACCGAAAGCAGGGTGCGTCGCGGGCACGAACGGCTTGTCCTTCAGTGCCGCGCGATCGACGCCGTACACCTGCCAAAGGCACGAAAGGTCAAGCAGCCCAGGGACTTGGATTACATCACCGGGATCGACGTCGAGCTCACGAAGCAGCAACTCCATCATGTGCTCGGTCATGTCGTCGGCGACCTCGAGCCGAACGGGTGACCCGAAGCGCCGCCGCGCCAGTTCCCGTTCGAGCGCTTGCAGCAGATCTTCGTCGCGGTCTTCCTCGACCTCGAAGTCGGCGTTGCGGGTAATCCGGAAAGCATGGTGTTCAACAACTTCCATGCCAGGGAACAACACCTGCAGGTGCGCGGAAATGAGCGCCTCGGTCGGCAGGAATGCCGCGATCGGCGACGGCGGGTCCTCGCGACGGACCCTGACGAAACGGTCGACGTTGTCGGGCACCTTCACCCTTGCGAAGTGTTCACCGCCGGTCGTCGAGTCCTTCACGGTGATCGCCAGGTTGAGACTGAGGCCGCTGATGTAGGGGAACGGGTGTGCGGGATCGACGGCAAGCGGGGTCAGAACAGGAAACACCTGCTCGTGGAAATGTGCCGACAAGCGCTCTTGCTCTTGGGTGTTCAGGTCCGCCCAGCCGATGATCTCGATGCCCTCCGCGGTCAGCTCGGGTAGCACCGAGTCGAGGAACACCCGAGCGTGGCGGTCGGCGATCTCCTGGGTTCGACTGGCAATGATGGCCAATTGTGCTCGCGGCGACAGACCGTCGGCCGAGCGAACCGAGAGCCCCGTCTCGTCTCGACGTTTGAGACCGGCGACGCGAACCATGTAGAACTCGTCGAGATTGGACGCGAAGATTGCGAGGAACTTGGCACGTTCGAGGAGCGGAAGCGACGTGTCTTCGGCGAGGGCGAGCACCCGGGAGTTGAAGTCGAGCCAGCTCAATTCGCGGTTGAGATAGCGATCTTCGGGAAGACCCTCCAGCGTCGCGTCGATCACATCCGGTGTTGCCGCGGGTGGTGCGGTCGGTACCCCTGGTTTGCCCGGGGCGCCGGCAGTGCGCTCGACTTTGCCCTTGGCCTCGTCACCGTTGTGTCCAGTTGCTTTTGTTGCCGCTCGGCCATCTGCGGTCTGCTTGCCGATCGTCTCGGGGTTGCTCACTCTTCGATCATCCCTCACAGAGCGACCGACTCACACGCTGTCGCCGCTATTTCAACATGAACTTTCACCCGCGCACGCTCGAACCCAGCCGATTTCGTCGAGCACGCCACTCGTCGCCGCGCCGACGCCGAGTGCGACGGCGAGTTCGAGATCGTCTGCGGTGTCGACGTCGAGCCGCAGCCCAGGCCATTCGCCGGGGAGAGCGACCGCGCCGGTCTCCCGGTGGCGCATGGCGGATTCGCGACCGAACCTCGGCGCGAGTTGGCCGACCGGGTCACGGAGAAGCAGAGCCGAGGTTCCGGTGCCGCGGTGATCAACGACATAGGAGCGACGTCCTCGCGGTGCGGCACCGATCGCGGCGGCGAGTTCGCGACCCTGCAACGCTGGCAGATCTGCTTGCAATGCCAGGAGGTCGACGCCACCGTGGCGGAGACGGACGTGCTCTGCGGCGTGCGTGAGCGCCTCGTTCAAACGCTCGATGTCCGCGTAGGGCAGCCGCAAAGCGGGTTCGGGGTAGACCTCGGCACCCGCTGTCAGCGCAGTGTCGGCGACGACCGGATCGGGTGTCACGACGGTCACCGATGCGACGCGGGGCACCGAACGGGCCGCCGTGACGGTGTCGGTCAGCATGGCGAGGACGAGTCGTTCCCGGTCTCCCTGTGCGAACCGAGGTGCAAGCCTGCTCTTCGCGCGCGCCAAGTCTTTGACGGCGATCAGGGCGTGGACCTGGCTCATGCCTGCAATCCTGCCAGGAACCATATTTCCGAGGTCCATCGCGGATGCGGGAGCACGCGATAATGTTGGCGGTTGTCGCGAATCACATCTGACATTGGAGCGAGCAGGCATGACCAAAGCAGCGGTGCTGGGTTCGGGTTCTTGGGGTACCGCGTTCGCGAAAGTCCTTGCGGAGGCGGGGACCGACGTCACGATGTGGGCTCGGCGTGCCGAGGTCGCGGACGCGATTGCACACACGCACGAAAACCCTTTTTATCTTCCGGGCACGCAGCTGCCGGATTCCCTCGCCGCGACCTCCGATCATGTCGCGGCACTCGACGGCGCCGACATCGTCGTCCTTGCGGTCCCGTCGCAGAGTCTGCGCGCCAACCTCGAAGGCTGGAGCGATTCGATCGGCAAGAATGCGACGCTGCTGAGCCTGGCGAAGGGTATCGAAAGCGGATCGCTGCTTCGGATGAGTCAGGTGATCACACAGGTGACCGGCGCGGACCCGAGCCGGATCGCTGTGCTGTCCGGTCCGAACCTCGCGCGTGAGATCGCCGCTCGTCAGCCCGCAGCGACCGTGATCGCCTGCTCGGATTCCGCGCGTGCAATCGACGTTCAGAAGTCCTGTGCAACAGGTTATTTCAGGCCTTACACCAATTCCGATGTGATCGGCTGCGAGATCGGCGGTGCCTGTAAGAACGTCATCGCCCTCGCCTGCGGGATGGCATCGGGAATCGGCCTCGGGGAGAACACGATTGCCAGCATCATCACCCGCGGCCTCGCGGAGATGATCCGGCTCGGTGTCGCGCTCGGCGCAAAGCCCGCCACCCTTGCCGGGTTGGCCGGTGTCGGCGACCTCGTTGCGACCTGCTCCTCGCCGCTGTCGCGGAATCGGTCGTTCGGTCACGTGCTCGGGGAGGGCGGGTCGATGGAGCGCGCGCAGGAAGCAGCACACGGCCAGGTCGCGGAGGGAGTCAAATCCTGCACCTCGGTGCGCTCGCTTGCCGACAGCTACGACGTGGAGATGCCACTCACCGATTCGGTCCACCGTGTCTGCCACGAAGGCATGTCGGTGCAGGAAGCTGTCGGAAAGTTGCTCGGCAGGCAGACCAAGCCCGAGTGATCGTGCACCCGAGCCACCGTTCGTGCGATGCAGGCCCTCGACGGTACGGTTTGGGTCGTGACTAACCGGATCAAGGTCGCCGTGCTTTTCGGTGGCCGCAGCAACGAACACTCGGTGTCCTGCGTTTCTGCAGGCAGCGTCCTCCGGAATCTCGATCCGGAGCGCTTCGAGGCGGTACCGATCGGGATTACGCCGGAAGGTACCTGGGTGCTCGGTGCCTCGGATCCCCATGCGTTGACGATCAAGGACCGCATGCTGCCCACGGTCGACGGCTCCGGATCGGCATTGGCCCTCACGGCGGATCCAACCAGGCACGGTGCCCTCGTTGCGGTCGGTAAAGGCGAAGCGGGCGCGGTACTCGCCTCCGTCGACGTCGTCTTTCCAGTGCTGCACGGCGCCTACGGCGAGGACGGCACGATCCAGGGTCTGCTCGAGCTTGCCGATATTCCGTATGTCGGTCCGGGGGTGCTGGCGAGCGCCGCCGGCATGGACAAAGAATTCACGAAGAAACTGCTCGCCGCGGAGGGCCTGCCGATCGGGCATCAGGTCGTCCTGCGTCCCGGAACGGCGACTTTGACCTCCGAGCAGCGCGACGAACTCGGCCTGCCGGTCTTCGTGAAGCCCGCGCGTGGCGGTTCGTCGATCGGGATCTCGCGGGTGACGCGCTGGGAGGATCTCGAGACCGCCGTTGCCGACGCGCGCAAACACGATCCGAAGGTGATCGTCGAAGCGGCGGTTGTCGGTCGCGAGGTCGAATGCGGCGTACTCGAATTTCCGGACGGTCGGATCGAAGCGAGTGTCGTCGCCGAAATCCGGATGCCGGACACCTCCGGCGACGGCGGCGCGTTCTACGACTTCGACACCAAATACCTCGACGACGTCTGTGAATTCGACGTTCCCGCAATCCTCGACGAGGGTGTCAGCGACCGGATCCGCGCGCTCGCCGTCGAAGCCTTCGTCGCGTTGGACTGCCAGGGTCTGGCTCGCGTCGACTTCTTCGTCACGCCCGACGGCCCCGTGATCAACGAGATCAACACGATGCCCGGCTTCACGTCCATCTCGATGTATCCGCGTATGTGGGATGCGGCAGGTATCGACTACACGACGTTGGTTTCCACCCTCATCGACACCGCGCTTGCGCGAGGCACGGGCCTGCGCTGACCCTGCGCGAAACGGTCAGTTCGGCAGCGGCGCCGGATCTACGTCCCTGCGGGGCATTGTTTTTGCGACGACGTCGGTGACACTTTGAATCGGGGTCGGGCCCGCGCCGTCGGGTGTCGTCATGGCGACGTAGATGCCGCGGTCGACGACGAACCACGTGCTCGCCGCTATCGACTGATCGGCGCCCGACACCTGGAACCACTGCACTTCGTCGTCCGGAGCGCTGCTGCTCACCTTGATGCCCTGCAGCACCGACGCCGAATTGAACGTGTCCGGTCGATCGAGCCCGCAGCGCAGCACGATCGGATCCGAGCCGTCGTCCCGCTGCCATGCCTTCGTCGCGGTCGGCGCAGGCTGTGCGAGTTCGGCGTCGGTGAAATCACCGAGTGAGTTCGGCAGTGCTGCCAACAGGGCGGCGCACTCAGGACTCGACGCAGCGGGAGCCGGCACCGGAGCCAGCGCTACCGGAACTTTCACCGGGTTACGGTTCGCCAGCACAGCAGCGACAATCACACCGACGACAAGTGCGACCGGCAGCGCGACTGCTGCGGCGATCAATGCCGGTGAGCGTCGTTCCGGTGCGGACGCCGTGTCGGCGGGCTCGGCTGGTTCGTCGTTCGTCGAACCCGAGGTCTTCGGCGTCATCTCCCGGCCTGCTCGGCGCCGTTTCGTGCTGTCGCGCCGGCCACCTCGCAGGTGAGCGTTCGTGTGATGCCCGCGATCTGCTGCACTTCGCGCACGATCGCGGAAAGTGTCGGGGCCGACTCGGCGGCCGCGCGGACGATCACGTCGTAGGGTCCTACGACTGCTTCGGCCGACGTGATTCCAGCGACCGCCGCGACTAGTGTCGCGACCGGCGTCGCCTTGCCGACCTCGGTTTGTACAAGAATGAATGCCTCGACCACTGCTGCAACTTACCGCAGCGGTCCGCCCCGACCGAAGGATGCTCGATGGTTGCGAGTACCCCCGCCGAACGGCCCGAGCCCGACGGATCGGACGTCGATTCGACGTCGCCGACGGTGTCGGAGACGTCGCCGACGGTGTCGGAGATCGGTGAGTTCGCCGTCATCGATCGAGCGACCCGCGGTCGCGTGCAAGCGGAAACCACGATCGTCGGGCCGGGCGACGACGCGGCGCTTGTCGCCGTTGCCGACGGCCGGGTCGTTGCTACCACCGATATGTTGGTGCAGGGCAGGCACTTTCGCCTCGATTGGTCGACCCCGGAGCAGGTCGGTCGCAAGGCGATCGCCCAGAGCGGCGCGGATGTGGCGGCTATGGGCGCCCGACCGACCGCATATCTGGTGTCGCTCGGGTGCCCGCCGGCTACGCCGATCGCCGTGACCGATGGACTCACCGACGGACTGTGGCTCGAGGTGGCGGTATCCGGTGGCTCGATCGTCGGCGGCGATCTCGTCCAATCCGAGCAGGTGGTGATATCCGTCACCGCGCTCGGCGATCTCGAGGGAGGGCCGCCGGTGCTGCGGTCGGGGTGCCGGGTCGGTGACGTCGTCGCGGTGGCCGGACGCCTCGGGTGGTCGGCGGCGGGCCTGGCGCTGTTCGGAGCGGGAATCGATGCTCTGCCGGATGTGCTTGCCGCACACTGCGTCCCGTCACCGCCGTACGAGCAGGGGCCGATTGCCGCCGCTGCGGGTGCGACCGCCATGGCCGACGTATCCGACGGTCTCGTCGCCGACCTGAACACCCTTGCGCAAGCGTCGGGCGTTGGGATCGACATTCGGTCGAAGGATGTCGTCGTCGACGCGGAATTGGTGCAGGCCGCAGAACTTGTCGGCGAGAACGCGCTCGGGTGGGTGCTCGGCGGGGGAGAGGATCACGCTCTCGTCGCCAGCTTTCCGAGTCGCGACGACGTACCGCAGGGGTGGACGGTCATCGGGGTTGTCGTGGAAGGCGACGGGGTGACCGTCGACGGCGCGAGCGCACCGAACGCAGGCGGTTGGGATAGCTTCCAGCGGTGATGCGACGCCTCGGCACATGGCTAGGTAGCAGCCATGGGTAAGCCGCTTGCTGAGGTCGTCGAAGCCGGTTGGGTTCGCGCGCTCGCGCCAGTCGCCGACCGCATCACCGAGATGGGTGAATTTCTGCGTGCGGAAAACGCGGCGGGTCGCGGCTACCTGCCCGCCGGTGCGAATGTGTTGCGCGCGTTCACCCAGCCGTTCGACGAGGTGCGGGTACTGATCGTCGGGCAGGATCCCTATCCGACACCAGGACACGCTGTCGGACTGAGTTTCTCGGTTGCCCCCGACGTCCGGCCGTTGCCGCGCAGCCTGACCAACATCTACAGCGAATACTGCAAGGACCTCGGTTTCGGCCCGCCGTCCAACGGTGATCTGTCGCCATGGTCGGCGCAGGGAGTGCTGATGCTCAACCGAGTGCTCACGGTTGCCCCCGGCCAACCTGCCTCACATCGCGGCAAGGGTTGGGAAGCGGTGACCGAGCAAGCGATCAGAGCCTTGGTCGAACGTCCCGATCCGATGGTTGCGATCCTGTGGGGGAAGGACGCGTCGACGTTGGTGCCGATGCTCGGCGATGTTCCGTGCATCGAGTCCGCGCATCCGTCGCCGTTGTCGGCGTCCCGCGGCTTCTTCGGCTCCCGGCCGTTTTCGCGGGCGAACGAGTTGCTCGACGAACTGGGTGCCGACCCCGTCGATTGGCGCTTGCCCTGAACTGAGCGCCCACATACAGAACGGCCGCTGCCGCGGACCGAAGAATCGGTCCGCGGCAGCGGCGTTGACAGCGGGTGACCGTCAGACGGGGATGACGTCGAGGTTGCTCGGGCAGTAGGCGTAGACCGCTGCGCCGATGGTGTAGCCGATCTCGTAGTCGGTGAGGTCCGACTGATCGCGGCCCTCCTGGGCAACTGTTTCGAAGCTGTAGCCGTCGTCGAACGACTCGCAGATGTGGTGGCCGAGATTGATTGCCTTGCTGTCGGATCCGATATCGATGCCCTCGCCTTCGAGCAGTGCGAGGAAGTCTCTGTCGTCGGCGGTGAGGCTCGGTGCCGCGTTGGCAACACCGGCGGTGCCGAGAGCGGCGAGCGTGATGAAAGCTGCGACGGAGGAGGTGCGGACGATGGACTTGATGCGGTTGGCGTTCATTTCGGTTGACCTTTTCTGTGGTGGGTTTCCGGTGTCTCGGAAGTTGTTGAGATGAACTTTCGCTGAGAGCTCTTATCAGGCGCTGAACGAGCGCTGAATCCGCTGATCGGCCGGAATTGCGCAGGCGCGACCTATTGCCGCTATACGCCGTATGACATCATCGAACGATGAGTACTTCGCAGTCGTTTCGAGGAGTGGGCGGTATCGCGCTCGCCGCCGACCGCTGGGGTCCGGACGACGGACCGGTCGTGATCATGCTGCACGGTGGCGGCCAGACGAGACACTCCTGGAAGACGACCGGCCTACGCCTCGGCGAGCACGGTTTCCGGGTGTTCGCCCTCGATGCGCGTGGCCACGGGGAAAGCGATTGGTCGACCGATCGTGACTACGACCGGTCGACGATGGCGCAGGATCTACTGGACGTGCTCGAACAGATCGGTACGCACGCGGCCGTCGTCGTCGGCGCGAGCATGGGTGGACTCACGGCGTTGCACGCATCCACGATGGTTGGCGCAGAACGCATTTCAGGAATCGTTCTCGTGGACGTCGTCCCGCGGCCGGAACTGGTCGGAATCACGCGGGTTTTCGATTTTCTGACCGCGCACAACGAAGGATTCGAGTCCCTGGACGACGCCGCAGACGCGGTCGCTGCCTACCTGCCGCACCGCGAGCGACCCACCAACACGGACGGCCTGCGACGAAATCTTCGGCACGCCGACGACGGTCGCTGGTACTGGCATTGGGACCCCGGGATGTTCGAGGGTGAGACGCCCGATCTTGCGATGCAGGTCCAACATCTGGAGGACGCCGCCCGGAAACTGCGGATACCGGTGATGCTGATTCGCGGGAAGCTGTCCGATGTGGTGAGCGAGGAAGGCGTGCAAGCGTTCCTGGATCTCGTGCCGCACGCGCGTTTCGTGGAACTCTCGGCCGCGGCCCACACCGCGGCAGCAGACGACAACGACGCGTTTACAACAGCGGTGTTCGACTTCGTGACGGAGACCTCGGCGCAATCTCGGGCTACCTCCTGACACGGTCGGTATCAGTCGCCGCTAGGGCTCCAAGTACTCGAAAACGAATGCGCTGCTTCCGATTTGAAACACGTCGCCGTGTCGCAGGACGGCGCTCTCCACAACCTGCTGCGCACCGACGAACACGCCGTTCGACGAGAAGAGATCTCTGATCACGATGCCGGCGGTGCTGCGAACGATCGCCGCGTGATAGCGGCTGACCTGATCGTCGGCAATAACGACGTGGTTGTCGGGTGCGCGGCCGACTCGCAGCGTTCCAGGTCCGATCGGAATTATTCGGCCAGTCGGGTCGCGCAGTTGAGCGGGCGGTGTCTTCGGCCGGCTGTTGACGACAGTGGTCGCCATGACAGGTGCGGCCTGTGGTCGACCGGTCAGCGGCTCCTGCCGCAGAATCTTCAACTCGAGTTCCTGAATGGCAGGACTCGGGTCGACTGCCAACTCGTCGTCGAGGGATTTCCGTAGGCGCCTGCACGCGTCCAAGGCGTCGGACGGTCGATTCGAAAGATAAAGCGCGATGATCCACTGACCCCACAGCGGTTCGTGCAGCGGATGCAGCCCGGCGAGCGAGGACAGTTCGGAGAGCACCAATGTCGGTCGACCACAAGCGATCTCGGCCTCGGCCCTGGCGATCTGCGTCGCAAGTCGCTCGTCCTCGAGCGGGGTGGCGTAGTCGTCTGCGAAACGGTGTCCCCGCAGATCGGCGAGGGCGGGGCCCGACCATTGCTCGAGCGCCGAGGTGAACTGCGTACTTGCCTCTTCGAAACGTCCCGCAGCCGCGAGCGTCTGTCCTGCGCTCTTGTAGGCGTCGAAGCGTCCCGCGTCGCATTCGTGATCGGCAACAACCATTTTGTACCCGGGGGGAGCGGTGGTCAGTACGCGCATCGGGTCGATTCCCGGCACCTGAAATGCCTTACGCAGCTTCGCGATCGACACTTGCAGATGGTTGCGGAACGAGAGTGGCGGATTGCCGTCCCATGCGGCATCCGCGAGTGCGTCGGCCGAGACGACCTGATTGCGATTGATCAGCAGTTTCGCAAGCAGCGCACGTGGTTTCGCGCCGCCGATCGGCTGCGGTTCGCCATCGATGGTCAGCGCGATCGGGCCGAGAATGGTGAACCCGAGTCCGGCGGTGTCGTTGCCGGGTTCCGCTGTCATAGGAGATATCAAATCAGGTCGGTAGCTGCGCAGTTCTACTGTGTCGAGAAGTCGGGCTTTCTCTTTTCTACGAAAGCGTCGACACCTTCTCGGCCGGTCGGGCTTTCGGCCGATGCGGCGATGGCTGCAGTCTCGCGATCGAGTTGGTCGGACAGGGAGCTGGTTGCCGACAATGCGAGCAGAGCCTTGATACCTGCGTGCGCCGAGCGTGGACCCGCGGCGATCGACTCGGCAACGCGCAAAGCTTCCGCCGCAACATCGTCGTCCGCGACGACTCGCGACAGTATGCCGAGCCGAACGGCGTCGTCACTGTCGATGACGGCGTCCGTCAGGATGATCTCCTTCGCCCTCGCGGCGCCGACGATGCGCGGCAGATTCCACGACATACCGCCGTCGGGAGTGAAGCCGATGCCGGGGTAGGCCGGACGCAGGTTGGTCGACGGTCCGCCTATCGCGATGTCCGCGCCGCACACGAGGCTCATACCCGCTCCCGCAGCCCAGCCCTGCACGCCGACGACGACGGGTGCTGCCGCTGAGTCGAGCGCGCGAATGAAGTCGTGCAACTGCGTGGCGAGGTCGGTCAGAAATTCGCCGCGACTCGGTGCGGACGCGAAGGCTCGCACGTCTCCGCCCGCGCAGAAATTCTTCCCCGAACCGACGAGCAACACGGCGCCGACGTGGGCGTCGAGCGCACGCAACGCGGCGGTTCCCTCGTTGACACCGCCGAAGTCGAGCGAGTTGCCCTTGGCGGGCGTCGAGATCGTGATTCGGAGCACGCCGTTCTCGATCTGGACGTATTCCGCCGGTTGGTTCGAAGTCATTGGTGAACACTATCTGTCGGCGCGGCGGGCCCGGAACGAGTCATCCTGATTTGGGTTGCGATGGTGATTGCGTCGACTCGGCTGGTGCCGTCGTCGGCGAAACCGTGACGGCGATAAAACGCGCGAGCACGGAGGTTCTGCTCGAAAACCCAGAGGAAACACGCCGATTCGCCGATCGCATGGGTCATCAATGCGGTGCCGGCGCCGGTGCCGTAGTGCGATCTGCGGACGTAGAGCGAATGCAGTTCGAGTTCGGCGGACTGCTCGCCGTGCCGCGCAGGGCCGGCGTTGGCGAATCCGACGACGCGCGTCCGCTCGCCGTCGTCCTCCAGACAGAGGTACGTGGGATTCGGCGCGGCGCGTTGCTGCCTGCGCCAGGAGTCGGCGCGCCGATCGACGTCGACGGCGTCGAGGACGTGATCGGGAACAATTCCGCGGTACGCCTCACGCCAGCATTCGATGTGGCACTCGGCGGCGTCGCGAAAGAGCGCTTCGGTCAACACGTCGATGCGCCACATCAGACAACTATGGCCCGATGCTCGCGCATCGGGCCACAGAGGTACATAGAGGTAAGAGTGTGAACGAGTCAGCCGCGCGAGACCTTGCCGGCCTTCAGGCACGAGGTGCAGACGTTCAGCCGACGGGTGTTGCCCGGTGCGACCTGCGCACGGACGGTCTGAATGTTCGGGTTCCAGCGACGGTTCGTACGCCGGTGCGAGTGCGAGACCGACTTACCGAAGCCGGGGCCCTTGGCGCAAACGTCACAGACGGCAGCCATAGTCGCGATCTCCTATATATCTGGGGGTGTGGTGCTAGGTCAGGTGTTGCAGCCTGCGAGCAGTGAGCGCGGCATCGATACGGTAGAACCGAAACGACGTAACTACCGAAACGACGTAACTACCGAAACGACGTAACTACCGAAACGACGTAACTACCGAAACGACGTAACTACCGAAACGACGTAACTACCGAAACGACGTAACTACCGAAACAACACAGACGATCAGCGCGAGGCAACCCTGCAAGAGTAGCGGCACCCATGCTCATCCGCCAAACCGGTGAGCGTGCCGCGCAGTCGTCGAGGGTCGACGTTAATCTGACGGGGCCGGATCGAACGGAACAGGCCGGTGTAACGAACCAGGAGTTGGAGGGCGGACGCGTTGCTCGAGGTCCTGGAGACGCTGGACGGCGCTGCCGTCGTGCGATGGGGACATGCATGTGTCGAAGGTCTCGTTCGCCACTGCGACGAAATCAACGATCTGAACGTGTTCCCCATACCGGACTCCGACACCGGGACGAATTTGCTGTTCACGATGCGCGCAGCTGTCGACTCGATCGCCCGACTTGTTCCCGAGAACCCGACTGCACACGACGTAGCTGCGGCGATGGCACGCGGCGCGACAACGGGCGCACGGGGCAACTCGGGAATCATCCTGTCGCAGGTCATGCGCGGTGTCGCCGAAGCGACCGTCGACGGTCCACTCACCGGCCGAACACTCGCGGACGCCTTGCACGCCGCGGCCACGCTGGTGCGAGGCGCGGTCAGCGTCCCGGTCGAAGGCACCGTCGTGACCGTTCTGGACTGCGCGGCGGCCGCTGCGCGGACCTGCGCGCGTGCCTCTCCGGTCGCCGAAGTGGCGACCATCGCCGCAGACGCTGCGGTGGATGCACTGCAGCGCACTCGGGGCCAACTCGATGTTCTCGAGGCCGCAGGTGCCGTCGATGCCGGCGGGCTCGGCCTCGTCGTACTGCTCGACGCGATGGTCGCAGTGATCACCGGTGTCGAACCGCAGCGTCCACGTTTCGTCCGTGAACGTCGCAACTCTGCCGCTCCTGCGCGTGACGCGGCGGCGGACAGCCACCTCGCCCAGGACTACGAAGTGATGTTCCTTCTTCGTGAGACGGACGAGAACCAGGTCGCGATCTTGCGACGCCACCTCGGCCAGCTCGGCGACTCGGTGATCATCGTCAGCGACGGCGACGGCTGCTGGTCGGCACACGTGCACTGCCGCGACGCCGGTGCGGCCGTCGACGCGGGTCTGGCAGCCGGTCGTGTGCATCAGGTGCGGATCAATTGCTTCGCGCTGGACGCCGCCAACGCAGGCGCGGTCGTCGAGTCACCGACTGTCGATCTTGCCGATCGTGGCATCCTCGCGGTCGTCGCAGGCGACGGCGCTGCTGCTCTGTACGAGGGGGAGGGTGCGACCGTCCTGCGGTGCGACGAGCCGATCAGCGCGACGCAGTTGCTCAAAGCTATTCGCGCGATGGACAACCGCGAGGTTCTCGTACTACCCAACGGTGCGTTGTCCGCGCAGGAGCTTGTCGCGGTCGGCGTCGCAGCGCGCGATGCACGTCGCGATGTGTTGCTCCTGCCGTGTTCGTCGATGGTGCAGGGCCTCGCGGCGCTTGCCGTGCACGATCAGATGAGAATTGCCGTCGACGACGCCTTCGCAATGTCGGAGGCTGCGTCGAGTACCCGATGGGGTTCGTTGCAAGTGGCACCCGGGCGGGCCCTGACCCTCGTCGGCACCTGCAACGAGGGCGACGGCCTCGGCTTGATCGGCCACGAGGTCGTCGTGATCGAGGCCGACGTCGCAGTCGCGGGTCGTCTGCTGTTGGACCGCGTTCTCGGTCTCGGTGGCGAACTTGTCACGTTCCTTGTCGGTGCGGATGCGCCCGCCGAGCTCGTCGAGCAACTGTCCGAACATATCTCGCAACATCATCAAGGCGTCGAGCTCATGATCTATCCGGGTGGTCAGGCCGGCGATCTGCTACAACTCGGTGTCGAGTAGGGGAGGGAGTCTTCGATGGCTGATCTAGGCGACCGACTCGACCATCTGCTCGGGAAGAAAGCTGCCGACACACTCGTCGAGGCCTTCGACATCACGACCGTCGAAGACTTGTTGCGCCACTACCCGAATCGCTATGCGTCGCAAGGCCAACCGCTCACCGAGGGCGATCCGCCCGATGGCGCGCACATCACGATCGTTGGCGATATCGTCAAATCCGATCTGGTGAAGATGCGCAACCGTCCGGGGCACATGCTCAAAGTTGTTCTCGCCGCGGACAAACAGCAGGTGGACGCGACGTTCTTCAATGGTATGAAGGTCCGGCACAACATCAAGGTCGGTCGACGCGCGATGTTCTCCGGGACCGTCAAATACTTTCGAGATAAGTGGGGCCTGAATCATCCCGGCTATCTGATCCTTCCGGAGGACCGCGAGAGCGACGACATCGTCGCCATGGATCGAGTGCGCGGTGGCGGGACGCTTGCCGGAATGGCGCGCAGCACACAGGATCCCGGCCAGGGTGTCGATATGTCGATCTTCGATCGACCGCTGCTCCCGGTGTATCCAGCGACCAGCAAGCTCGAGAGCTGGGACATCATGCGGTGTGTCCGGCAGGTGCTCGATCAGTTGGATCCCGTCGACGATCCACTGCCGCAGGGTGTTCGGGGTGAGCACAGCCTCATCGGTCTCGACGAAGCGTTGCGGGCGATACATTTTCCCGACACGCAGGACGAGATCGATCGCGCCAAGGACCGACTCCGCTTCGACGAGGCGACTGCATTGCAATTGGTGCTTGCCCAACGCCGCAACGAGAATTCGATCCGGAATGCGCCGCCCTGCCCGCCGCGGTCCGACGGCATTGCTGCCGCGTTCGAGAAACTGCTGCCGTTCGAGTTGACCGACGGACAGAACGAAGTGGCGCAGGAGATTTCGTCCGATCTGAGCAATGCACATCCGATGAGTCGATTGCTTCAAGGTGAGGTGGGGTCGGGCAAGACGATCGTCGCGTTGCGTGCGATGCTGCAGGTCGTCGATGCAGGTTTTCAGTGCGCACTGCTTGCGCCGACCGAAGTTCTTGCCGCACAGCACTATCGATCGTTGCGCGCGCTGCTCGGTCCGTTGGGCAATGCCGGCGAGCTCGATGCGGGCGAGGTGGCCACGAAGATCGTCGCCCTAACCGGTTCGATGTCGACGAGTGCGAAGCGCACCGCACTGCTCGCCGCGGTGACCGGTGAAGCAGGCATCGTGATCGGCACCCACGCTCTCATTCAGCACAACGTCGAGTTCTTCGATCTCGGCATGGTCGTCATCGACGAGCAGCACCGCTTCGGCGTCGAACAACGAGATGCGTTGCGTGCCAAGGCCAAGCAGGGGACGAGTCCACACCTTCTGGTGATGACGGCAACGCCGATCCCGCGCACGATCGCGATGACAACACTCGGCGACCTGGAGACGTCCACCCTGCGCGAACTGCCGCGCGGTCGGTCGCCGATCGTGACGTCGGTTGTCCCAGCCAACGCCAAACCCGCATGGGTGGATCGGGCGTGGGCGCGGATCAACGAGGAAGTTGCAGCCGGACGTCAGGCGTACATCGTGTGCTCGCGGATCGGCGACGAGAAGGTGTCGGCCAGCGACAAAGAGCCCCAAACACATTCGGTCATCGACATGTTCGAGGAGCTGCGGCACGGCGCGCTCGCAGGAACCGAGGTCGGGCTGCTGCACGGCAGGCTGCCTGCCGAGGAAAAAGACGGGGTCATGCGGGCGTTCACCGACGGTGACATCGACGTACTCGTCTGCACGACGGTCGTCGAGGTCGGCGTCGACGTGCCGAATGCGACGGTCATGGTGATCATCGACGCCGACAGGTTCGGCGTCAGCCAGCTTCATCAGCTGCGCGGTCGGATCGGGCGTGGGGGCCACAAGGGTCTGTGCATCCTTGTCAGCGAAGCCAATCCGGTCGGTCCGGCGTTCGCGCGCCTCCAGGCCGTCAGTGCGACGAACGACGGTTTCGAGTTGGCCGTCCTCGATCTGCGGCAGCGGCGAGAAGGCGATGTGCTCGGCGCCGCGCAGTCCGGAACGGATACAACGCTGCGTTTGCTCTCGCTGTTGGACGACCTCGAAATAATCTCGGCGGCGCAGGATTTCGCGCGGTCGGTCATTGCCGATGATCCAGGTCTGGCGAATCATCCTGGTTTGGCGGCGATGATGAAGTCCGCACTCGATGGCGAGCGCCTGGAATACCTCAGCAAAACCTGAGGGCGCTTCGCGCCTCGTGAGTCCTTTCGGAGGGTGGACCCTCCGAAAGGACTCACGAGCGGCGGAGCCGCCTACGTGTCGATTTGCAGGTAACTGACTCCACGCAGGTCCAGCCACGCTCGACCTTCTTTTCGAACTACCCGCATGACGACCGCATCGCAGCCGGGACAGCGGACGACGATTCCTGGCGCGGTCGAATACACCTGAGCCGTCCCGAGCGCGTTTGCATTGCCGCAGGATTCGCACCTGCCGACCGCGGTCGTCATATCGGCACAGAACAATTCGCGGAAGACGCCCGCGAGCGCATTCCCGTCCAACGGTGCTGTCATGGTTGTCCTCCGGTCGGTCCGAAACGTTCGGTCTTGATGTTCGCGGCCGAATGGCCCAGGGCGAGGAGAAGGTTCGCGGCGGCTTCGACGAAGCCGTTGGAACCACAGACGAAAACAGCAGGCGCGTCGGCGGCAAGGAACCGGGGCACGTCGAGGTCGGCGGCGGTGATCCGTCCCGGCGGTCGGGTGGTATTCGGCGGAGCCGTCCGCGTGTAGATCGTCGCAACGGATAGCTCTGGTCCAGAGCTGTCGACGAGTTCGGTGGCAAACAGCGAATCTTGCGGACTGCGCGTCGAGTAGACGAGATGAAAGGGCGCCGCGTCGGGGTAGTGCTGGCGAGTCCGCACCATCGCCATCAGTGGCACAAGGCCGGAACCACCGCCGATGAGCAACACCGGCCGCGGATCGTCGACGTCCCACACGAACCACCCGCCGAGCGGCCCGCGGATTTCGAGCTGATCACCGACCTCGACGACCTGAGTGAGATACGTCGAGACCTCACCGTCGGGCAGGTGATCGATCGTCAATTCGAGTCGGTCGTCGGTAGCCGACGACGCGATGGAATACGACCGTTGCGCTGTGTAACCGTCCTCGGCCGTCAGCCGTAGGTCGACGTGCTGGCCCGCGCTGTGGCCTGGCCAGTCGTCGACCTCGAGGACGAGTGTTGCAGCAGAGACCGATTCGATGCGCACGTCGGCAACGGTCGCCACCTGCCAGTTCAGTCGCCCCAGTACCTTTGCTCGCGCCATGGATCTCCGTAGTTGTGATAGCCGAGCTGTTCCCAAAATCCGGGTTCGTCGTCGTCGCGCAGGTCGATCCCGCGTACCCATTTCGCGGACTTCCACAGGTACAGGTGGGGGACGAGCAGGCGAGCGGGTCCGCCGTGTGAGGGATGCAGGTCGTCGCCGTCGTAGGAAAACGCGATCCACGCTTTGCCGTCTCGAAGGTCGTCCAAGGGCAGGTTCGTCGTGTAGCCGCCGTAGGACCGAACGAACGCGAAGTCGGCAGCGGTCTCGACGTCGGCAAGCAGAGTATCGAGCGAGACTCCGCACCATGCCATCCCGAACTGCGACCACTTGGTGACGCAGTGCAGGTCGACCGTGATGTCGTCGGTCGGGAGCTTGCGAAACTCCTGCCAGTTCCACGATCGCGACCGACCCGCTTCGGTTGTGATCTCGAACCGCCAGTCTTCACGGGCAATGCGCGGGGTCGGGCCAGCCGACAACACGGGAAAGTCGGTGGTCCGATATTGGCCAGGAGGCAGCTTCACGTCGCCGCTCGGACGGTCCGGTCGCTTGAAGCCGCGGGAGATTATTCCCATGGTCTGCAGACGCTACGCTCGTGAGCCTTTTCTTCAGGGCGGACCCGCCGGAAAGACTCACGAGCGTAGCGCCCTACCCGGGATACGGCAGATCGACGCTTGTGTTTTCGCCTACGAGAATGGGTCTGCCGATCTGGGGGAACGCTCGTTGGGCACACGCCGGCCGATCGAGACCTTGCAGCCGGCCCCGATCGGGATCGCAGCCTCGGGATTGTCGAGTTGCAGGCCCTTCGAGTAGACGAGCCTGTCGGCGTACTGGATGTCGCAGCCGAGGCCGATCGCGAAGTTCTTCTGCGGATTGCGATAACCCTGACCGCCGCTTGTCGCCGTGCGCGCCATCCACAGATACCGGCGACCATCGGGCATCTGAGCGACCTGCGTGCAGATTCGATCCGGGTTCGAAAAGGCCTCGTGGACAACCCACAACGGACAACTGCCCCCGACGCGGGAGAAGTGAAATGCCGTCGCCGACTGACGCTTCGAGATGTTGCCCGCTCGGTCGGTTCGGACGAAGAAGAACGGTATGCCACGTTGGCCGTGCCGCTGCAGTGTGCTGAGCCGGTGACAGACCGTCTCGAACCCGACCTCGAATCGCAGTGCAAGCAGGTCGATGTCGTACCGCAATTCCTCGGCAGCTCTGAGGAACCGGCCGTACGGCAGAATCAGCGCTCCCGCGAAATAGTTGGCGAGGCCGATACGCGCGAGGGCACGGGAATCGGCTGCAAGCGACGTTTCGTCGACGATCGCGTCCAGCTCCTCGCCGTGCAGAAGAAATGCGAGTGTCGTCGCGATCTGAAAGGCGCGTTGTCCGGGCTGCAGCCGTCTCGCCAGCGTTAGCGTCCGACTGTCCTTGTCGTACACCCGTTTCGGGACGGTTCGGTCAGCGCCGTCGCCACCGACAAGGACGGTGACGCCCGCGAGGTCGGTGGCAAGACGAGCGAGCTGACGATCGAGGGATCCGATGGTGAGGCCGTTGTCTTCGAACAGTCGCTCGGCGGCATGATCGAGCAGCGGTATGTGATTGCGTTGGTCGTAGAAGAAGTCGCGGACCTCCTCGTACGGCATCGGCACCGTCGGATCTGTTGGCGCAGAGCCGGATACCTGTGCGGAGAACTGGTCGAGCTGAGCCGTCGCGGCGTGCAGACGCCGGTGCATGCTGACGATTGTCTGCGCGACCCCGGGCATCCGTGCTGCGAGTTCTTCGACCTCGCTGAGCGGAACAGCCTCGCCGGGTGCGGATTCGACAAGCGCCTCGTGCAGATCCGACACCAGACGCGCGTCCTTGTCGGCCGCGAAGAACTGCACGTCGAGATCGAACACCGAGTTCAGCTTCAACAGCACCGCGACCGTCATCGGTCGTTGGTCTCGTTCCAGCTGGTTGAGGTAGCTCGGCGAGAGTTCGAGCAGGCTTGCGAGCGCGGCCTGAGTCAAGCCACGTTCGTCGCGCAGTCTGCGCAGACGCGCGCCCGCATACATCTTTCGCACGTCGAACACGATACCGAACACGACCTTCGCAAGCTTCGCAAATTTCGCGGGTTGCATCCGCAGAAATAGGCACATGCACGCTGTTCTGCAATCGCGCGCCGATGCGTAGCGTGCGAAGAAGTCAGAGAACGAGGAGGACGAATGAAGACACACGTTGTGCGGACCAGGCGCTCGGCCGAGGAGTTCCCACGCTCGGAGCATCTCGCCAAGAAGATCGCAGACCTCGCGGTCGACCCAGTCGAGGTGCCGACCGATACCGCGGAGATGGTGATCAACCGGATCATCGACAATGCCGCGGTTGCCGCCGCATCCGTGGTCAGGCGGCCGGTGACGAGTGCGCGCGCACAGGCGGTGCTGCATCCGTTCCGTCCCGGCTCGACAGTCTTCGGTTTGCCTGCGACCGAACGTGTCTCACCCGAGTGGGGCGCATGGGCGAATGGCGTCGCCGTTCGGGAACTCGACTTCCACGACACGTTTCTCGCCGCGGAATACACGCATCCGGGCGACAACATCCCGCCGATCCTTGCGGTCGCTCAGCACACGGGCAGGTCGGGCGCGGACCTGATCCGCGGCCTCGCAACGGGTTACCAGGTCCAGATCGATCTGGTGCGCGGAATCTGCCTGCACGAGAACAAGATCGACCATGTCGCACATCTGGGACCGTCGGCTGCGGCGGGAATCGGAACGTTGCTCGGCCTCGATGCCGAGACGATCTATCAAGCGGTCGGGCAGGCGCTGCACACGACGACGGCGACCCGCCAATCGCGCAAAGGCGAGATCTCGAGTTGGAAGGCGTATGCGCCCGCGTTTGCCGGCAAAATGGCCGTCGAAGCAGTCGATCGTGCATTGCGTGGCGAGGGTGCGCCTGCTCCCATCTGGGAAGGCGAGGACGGTGTCATCGCCTGGTTGCTCGGCGGTCCGACCGCCGAATATCATGTCTCCCTTCCTGGTCCGGGCGAAGCGAAGCGTGCAATCCTCGACAGTTACACCAAGGAGCACTCCGCCGAGTATCAGAGCCAGGCGCCTATCGACCTTGCGCGACGCATGCGCGATCGGATCGGTGACCTCGATCAGATCGCGTCGATCGTGTTGCACACAAGTCATCACACGCACTACGTGATCGGGACAGGTTCGGGTGATCCGCAGAAGTTCGACCCGAACGCCAGCCGCGAAACACTCGACCATTCGGTTATGTACATCTTCGCCGTTGCGTTGCAGGACGGTGTCTGGCATCACCAGCACTCCTACGCGCCGGACCGCGCACAGCGGCCCGACACCGTCGAACTGTGGCGCAAGATCTCGACGGCTGAGGACCCGGAGTGGACGCGCCGCTATCACTCGACCGACCCTGACGAGAAGGCGTTCGGTGCACGTGCCGAAATCACCTTGAAGAGCGGCGAAGTGATCGTCGACGAACTTGCGGTTGCCGTTGCACATCCGCTGGGGGCCAGGCCTTTCGAGCGCGCACAGTACATCGAGAAGTTCCGCACGCTTGCCGATGGTGTGATCGACACTGCCGAGCAGAATCGGTTCCTCGACGCCGCGACGCGCACCGCCGAATTGTCCGCCGGCGAGCTCGATCAACTCACCTTCACCGTTTCCGACGACGTTCTCGCCTCAGCCCCGGTCGTTCCGACGGGCGTCTTCGACTGGTCGGTCGCCGCGCCGGGGAGCAACTGATGGCGCGCGTGATCGCGGCGCCGTCGTCGGCGGGCGACAAACGTAGGGCATTCCGAGCTGGTCTGGCGTCGGGCAAGATCCAGCGGCTGCCTGGCGCATTCTCACCGCTCGTCGCAATGGCGGTGCAGCGCGCGGGTTTCGAGGGGGTCTATGTCTCGGGTGCGGCGTTGTCCGCTGACCTCGGGCTGCCCGACATCGGGTTGACCACGCTGACCGAGGTTGCGGGTCGTGGTCAGCAGATCGCGAGGGTCACCGAACTGCCGACGCTGATCGACGCCGACACCGGCTTCGGTGAGCCGATGAGCGCCGCGCGCACGGTGACCGTGCTCGAGGACGCTGGCGTAGCCGGCGCCCCCTTCGAGGATCAGGTCAACCCGAAACGCTGTGGTCATCTCGATGGCAAAGCCGTTGTCCCCGTAGCTGACATGGTGCAACGTATTCGTGCGGCAGTGTCGGCGCGGCGCGACCAGGACTTCGTCGTGTGTGCGCGGACCGATGCACGGGCGCTGGAAGGGCTCGAAGCGGCGATCGACCGTGCAAAGGCCTATGCCGACGCGGGCGCCGACCTCGTCTTCACCGAGGCTCTGGCCGACGAAGCCGAGTTCGAGAAGTTTCGCGCGGCTGTGCACGTGCCGCTGCTTGCCAACATGACCGAGTTCGGCAAGTCGGAACTGTTGTCCGCGCAGACGTTGGAGAACCTCGGCTACAACGTCGTCATCTATCCGGTCACGACGTTGCGGTTGGCGATGTATGCGGTCGAGCAGGGTCTGCGCGATATCGCCGAAACCGGCACGCAGCAAGCGCTTCTCGACCGCATGCAGCATCGCAGCGAGCTCTACGACCTCCTGCAGTACGAGAACTACAACACCTTCGACAGCGGCATATTCAACTTCAGCCTCGAGGAGAGCCGGCTATGAGTGACATCAGGAAGGGCCTCGCGGGCGTCGTCGTCGACACAACCGCCATCTCGAAGGTGGTACCGGAAACCAATTCGCTGACCTACCGCGGTTATGCCGTGCAGGAACTGGCGGCGTCGTGTTCGTTCGAGGAGGTCGCGTATCTCCTTTGGTACGGCGAACTTCCGAATCCGGGTCAGCTGGCGATGTTCACCCAACGCGAGCGTGCATTGCGGCGAGCGGACCGGTCGTTGTTGTCGCTGGTCGCGAAGCTGCCAGAGAACTGCCACCCGATGGACGTCGTCCGAACGGTGATCAGCTATCTCGGCTGCGAGGACCCGCAGGAGGATGACAGCGCACGAAAGGCGAACCTGGCCAAGGCTTTGCGGATGACTGCCGTGTTGCCGACCGTCATCGCGGCCGACCTGCGTCATCGGCGTGGGCTGGATCCTATTGCGCCGCATTCGCATCTGGGCTTCGCGGAGAATTTTCTGAACATGTGCTTCGGATCGATCCCCGACGCGCGAATCGTGAAGGCGTTCGAAGTCTCGCTGATCCTGTACGCGGAGCACAGCTTCAACGCGTCGACCTTCGCTGCCCGAGTGGTGACGTCTACGCAGTCGGACATGTACAGCGCCGTCACCGCTGCGATCGGGGCACTGAAGGGTCCGCTGCACGGTGGCGCGAACGAGGCCGTGATGCACGACATGTTGGCGATAGGCGAGCCTGCCGAAGCTGCGGAGTGGTTGCGCCGCAAGCTCGCTGCCAAGGACAAGGTGATGGGGTTCGGGCATCGGGTCTATAAAAACGGCGACTCCCGAGTACCGACGATGAAGGCGGCGCTCGATGACATTGCCGCGCTCACCGGCGGCGCGAAATGGCTCGCCATGTACGACGCCATGGTAACGACGATGGCGGACGCGACGGGAATCAAGCCCAACCTCGACTTCCCGACCGGACCCGCGTACTACCTGATGGGCTTCGATATCGAGATGTTCACGCCGATCTTCGTGATGAGCCGGATTACGGGTTGGACGGCACACATCATCGAGCAGGCGGGGTCGAATGCGCTGATCAGGCCGCTGAGCGAGTATTCGGGCGTCCCGCAGCGGGCACTGCGGTCGTGAGTCTTTTCGGAGGACAGAACCTCCGAAAAGACTCACGAGCGGCGAAGCCGCCTACAGTGCCGCGCGGACCAGAATTGCCGCCTCGACGAGGTTGTGGAGCGACGCCTCAACCTCAGCTGCTCCGCGGGTTTTCAGGCCGCAGTCGGGATTGACCCACAGGCGTTCGGCCGGAACGGCTTTCAGTGCCGCCTGCAGCGAGACGACGATCTCCTCGATCGACGGCACCCGAGGCGAGTGGATGTCGTAGACACCCGGACCGACACCGAGATCGAAGCCGACCGCATTGAGGTCGTCCAGCACCTCCATGTGTGAGCGAGCGGCCTCGATCGAGGTGACGTCGGCATCGAGCCCTGCGATCGCGTTGATCACCTCGCCGAACTCCGAATAGCAGAGGTGCGTATGGATTTGGGTGGCATCGGAGACACCGGAGGTCGCCAGCCGGAACGCCTCCACCGCCCAGTCGAGATAGGCCGGTTTGTCAGCTGCTCGCAGGGGGAGCAGTTCACGCAAGGCCGGCTCGTCGACCTGCACGATCCGGATGCCGGCAGCTTGCAGGTCGACCGTCTCGTCCCGGATGGCGAGGGCCACTTGGCGAGCCGAATCTGCCAACCGCTGATCGTCGCGCACGAACGACCACGCCAGGATCGTCACGGGCCCGGTCAGCATGCCCTTGACCGGCTTCGACGTGAGTGACTGCGCGTAGGTGATCCAGTCGACCGTCATCGGGTTACGACGAACGACGTCGCCGTAGAGGATCGGCGGCCGGACGCAGCGGGTGCCGTACGACTGGACCCACCCGTTGGCCGTTGCGAAGTAGCCGTCGAACTGCTCCGCGAAGTACTGGACCATATCGTTTCGCTCGGGTTCGCCGTGGACCAGCACGTCCAGTCCCAGCTTCTCCTGCAGGGCAACGACATCTGCGATCTCGGACTGCATTCGCCGCACGTATTCGGCCTCGTCGATCTCGCCCTTGCGCCGCGCCGCGCGTGCAATGCGGATCTGGGAAGTCTGGGGGTAGGAACCGATGGTCGTCGTCGGCAACGCGGGCAGGTCGAGCCGCTCGGACTGCTTCACCCGACGCTCAGCAGCCGGTGCACGCCGGCTCGAATCGGGACCGAGTGCATCGAGCCGAGCGCGGACCGTGGTGTTGTGCAATCGGGGATCCGACCGGCGATTCGCCAATGCGTCACGCGCCGTTGCAAGTTCGGCCGAGACAGTCTCGACGCCGTTGCGCAGTGCGCGGGCGAGGACGGTGACCTCTGCGATCTTCTCCGCTCCGAAGGCAAGCCACGACCGCAGGTTGTCGTCGAGATCGGGTTCGACGTCGAGGGTGTACGGAACGTGCAGCAGCGAGCACGACGTCGACACCGCAACGGTTCCCGCGGTCCCTAGCAACGTGCCGAGTGTGGACAATGCGGCGTCGAGATCGGTGCGCCAAACGTTGCGACCGTCGACGACGCCAGCTACGACAAGCTTGTTCGCCAACGCAGGCACTCCTGCGAGGCTGTCGACGCCGCCGGTGCCCGCGACCAGGTCGATCGCGATGCCGTCGACGGCTGTCCCCGCGAGGACATGGAGCGCTGCACCGAGGTCGCCGAAGTACGACGCGACCAGGATCGAGGGTCGTCCGGTCACTGCCGCGAGCCGATCGTAAGTGCTTCGTACGTAATCCAATTCAGCTGCAGTCAGGTCCGTGACCAGTGCTGGTTCGTCGATCTGAACCCACTCCGCACCTGCCGCGCCCAGTTGGGCAAGTAGGTCGGCATAGAGCGGAACGATCTCATCGAGGCGGTCGAGCAGCGACTCCGACTCCGACCCCGCCCCCGACCCCGACGAGCCGACAGCCTTCGACAGCTTCAGGAACGTGATCGGTCCGACGACAACCGGTCGCGCCGAGATACCAAGTGCGACAGCCTCTGCCAGTTCGCCGAGCAGCTTCTCGGGAGCCAGCGCGAACGTCGTGTCAGGCGTGATCTCCGGCACGAGGTAGTGGTAATTGGTGTCGAACCACTTCGTCATCTCCAACGGCGTCACGGTCGCGTCGCCGCGGGCAGCGGCGAAGTAGCGATCGAGTTCGTCCGCGATACCAGCGACGCGTTCCGGCAGCGCACCGAGCAGGACAGCGGTGTCGAGGACGTGGTCGTAGTAGGAAAACGTTCCGACGGGGATGGAATCGAGTCCGGCGTCGCGCAGTTCGATCAGGTGCTGTTCGCGGAGCGTGCGAGCAATGGAGGGCCTTGACCCCGGATGTTGGACACGGCGATATCTGGTTACGCGGCCAGGTTGAGG